>JALNXE010000011.1 GCA_023230525.1 Desulfobulbaceae bacterium | reverse complement strand
TGGCCACGGATGTTCTGAAGTGGGCGGAGCCGATAATGGGATCGCACTGGTAGAGATAGTAGGGTTTTACCCGCATGCGGACCAGGCCCTGCATAAGTTTTTTCATGGTGGGCACATCATCGTTGATGCCGGCCAGCAGCACGGTCTGGCTGCCCAGCGGGATGCCGGCGTCGGCCAGTTTCTCGCAGGCCCTTTTCATTTCCCTGGTCTGTTCCGCCGGATGCATGGCGTGGATGCTGATCCACAGCGGATGGTAGCGCCGCAGCATCCTGGTCAGCTGGGAGGTGATGCGCTGGGGCAGCACGGCCGGGGTTTTGGTGCCGATGCGGATGAGCTCCACGTGTTTGATGCCGCGCAGCCGTTTCAGCAGGTAGTCCAGCGTTTCATCCGGCAGGGTCAGGGGGTCGCCGCCGGAAAGCAGCACATCGCGGATCTCCTGGTGGCTCTCGATATAGGCAAAGGCCTTTTCCCAGCGCTCCTTGAAGCCTTTTGTTTTCTTGGACTTGCCGACCATGCGGGAACGGGTGCAGTAGCGGCAGTAGTTGGAGCAGTAGTCGGTGACCAGAAACAGCACCCGGTCGGGATAGCGGTGCACCAGGCCGGGAACCGGGGTGTGGCTGTCCTCTCCCAGGGGATCATGGGCCTCGCCGCTGGATACCATGAGTTCGTTCACCACCGGCACCACGGCCCGGCGGATGGGATCCTTGGGATTGTTCGGCGACACGAGGCTGGCGTAATAGGGGGTGATGGCAAAGGGCAGGGTGGAGCTGTGACGCTGCAGGGCCTGGCGCTCATTGTCGGTCAGCCGGACAAATTTTTCAAGCTGGGATACGGTGGTAATGCGATTTTGCAGCTGCCAGTGCCAGTCATTCCATTCGGCTATGGTGGCGTCGGGAAAGTATCGGTTGCGAAAGGCTTTGGCGCGTGAGATCGCGGGGAATCTTGCCGGAAGGGCGGAAGCAAAGGAGGGGGCGCATGCGGATGCACAACTGCCTGGAGGCTCCTCAGCTTCTTCGAGGGGAATAATTTTTAATGTCATGGTTTTTCTCCTGATTTTTATCTTTTTTTTACGGGGCACACAGAGTCGAAATGACTCGGTAAATAACAATATAAAACCTTATATGCCGCCTAATATATTTAGCAAGAAAAAATGTCAATAAATAATGATTTTTGATGAAAAAAAATGAAAAAAAATCTGCCCTGGCTCAATGCAGGGAGAGAAGGTAAGTCCGCAAATTTGATGAGGTATTGCTGAGGCCCAGTTTTTCCCTCAGCTTCTTGCGATGAAAGTCCACGGCGCTTGCGGTAACCTGAAGGGCATCGGCAATTTCCTTGCTGGTTTTCCCGGCGCGGACAAGGGCGGCAACCTTTATCTCCTGCGGGGTGAGCAGCTGATGGATGGAGGACATCCGGGTGAGAAAGGGGGAGATGATTTCCTGCAGATGGGTTTCTATGATACCCAGCAGGGTGAGTTGGCGCGGGTCCAGCGGCGTCTGCTGCAATTTCTCCACATAGGGCATGATCAGCCCCACCACATTGGCCAGCACCTGTTCTTCGGTTTTGACTTTGTCCTGTTCCCGATGCTGCAGCAGCACCTTAAGGGCGACATTTGTCTCCTCGAGCTGTTGTTTGCCGGCGGAGAGTTCCGCCTCCTTTTTGATGAGAGCCTCCTGGGCCTCCATGACGGGGGTGATGTCTTCATGGGTGATAATGACCTTCGGCAGGCCGGCGGAGCGGTAGCCCACCACCCGCAGCGTATACCAGCGTTTCTCCGTCCGGGAGCGGCAGGGATAGCGGGTGACATATTCTTTCGCCTCGCCGGCGATGACCCGCCGGATGCCGTCGGCCAGCTCGTGAACATCCAGGCACGATGCTGCCGCCCGGTCGCAGATGGAGAGATAGTTCATGCCCTGCCAGTCAAGCGCTGCCGGCAGGCCGTTTTCGCGGGCAAATTCCTGCCAGGCCCGGTTGGTTGCCAGGATAACCCCGTTCTCGTCGAGAATGGCGATATGGGCGGACAGGGAGTTGACGATGTCTTTATAAAGATTTTCGCACAGGGAGAAATCTTCCATGGGGGCGTGGCGCTTATGGGACAAGGATTTTGGGAAAAATTGATAGTTTATGCTACTATTTTTCTATCAATATTATCCCATTGTGTCAAGAGGTTTGCGGTCTTAATTTCTGACTTAACGAAGCAGTGAAAGTGAAGATAAAAAAATAATACTTTAAAGTTTGAAGATATGGAGGTTTGCCATGAAAGGTGGATATGAATCAATGGTATGGCTCAATGATGAAGAAGGAAAGGAATTCGTCTGCTATCTGGAGGATGTCGGAGGGGATATCACCAGTCCGAGAAAGCTGAGCGCGGACGAGAGAGCAAAATGCCTGAATGTCAATGAGATTGTCGGAACGGAACGCTGGTAGTTCATCTGTCAGTGCATAAAAAAAACCGGGCTCCCAAATGGTGCCCGGTTTTTTTATGTGCTTTTCCCGCCGGGTCAGCGCGGAAAAACCTGGCGGGCAGCTGAACGGACGGCGGTGGCGAGGGTGTTTGCCGCCCTCATTTTTCCACGGTGATCCCCAGGTCTTTCAGTTTGACCAGCACATCCTTGATCTGCGCCTCGTTACAGTCATCAATATGGTAGACGTTTTTCATGCCATCCACGAAGTGCACGACAAAATGGCCCTGTTCATCAAGTAAGGCCTTACGGATATGATCTCTGTCCAGCCACGGTTTAAGCTCTTGCATAAAATCATTTAAACTGCAGGTCTTCATTGCTGGTCCTCCATGGGTTGGTAATTGGTAAAAAGATAATTGCCGCTTGCGGGGCAGCCGGCCGGCTGGCGTATTTTTTGTATTATATAACACAACTTGCCCGGTGAGATAATTTTTCTGCATTTTTTCATGCACCGCCAGAGAGGATTACCAGCCGCGGCCCCGGATTTTTGGGTCGATAAATCATGGTTTGGCATGCACCGCGGGCCTGCCAAGAGGGTTTTCACCCTTGAGGGGCATAAATTACGGGTTCATCAAACTTTTATTGTATCATCCGCCCTAATTATGCTACCTTTTGTCCGGTGGCAATGGCCGGTTTTCCGCCGGTGGTAAAAAGGCCCACCCGTAGTTTCAGGCAAGCGATATTGGAGATTTGACATATGAAGCGCCCCCCCCTGCTTACGGAAGACGGTTATCTGCTGGTTGACCAGCAAACGGAACCCACTATTGATGAAGTACTCGGGGTGCCTAAACTGGCCGGGGTCATGCGTCTGGAGGATACCAGCGATACCCTGCGCGGCGTTATCGGGGATTTCGCCGCCGCCGGGCTTCTCCGGCAGCACTGCTGCCTGATCGGCAGGAGCGGACATTCCCAGATCGGGCTTGACGTGGATTTCGGCGATGGCTTGCCGGAAATCGACACCCGGCGCAAGCGCATTGATCTGCCCGTCCAGCTCACCTCGCTCAATCCCAATATTCCCGATACCCTGTTTGCCGAGATCAAGGCCATGGTGGAAGGCAACAGACGGCTGACCATCGGCCGGCTCTTTGTCCCCATGGCCCCGCCGCTCTCCCGTGAGGCCATAGAGCAGGCCGCGGCCGATAACCATATCCTGCTGACCGCCAAATCGAAAATCGACGGAAACGGGGTGGTGACCATCCCCCTGGAAAATATCCGCTACCTGCTGTCCAACACCCTGCTCACCGCGGGCCAGAACGGCCAGATCGTGCTCTACGAGAGCAAGCAGGGGCTGGGCCTGATCCAGTATTATGCCCACAGCGGGCTGCCCGCCACCCTGGAGCCCGGAAATTTTTTGTGCGGGGCCATCCGCATTTCGCTTGGTCCCTATAGTGCCTTGATCGAAAGGGTGCTCAATGCGCCGGGTGTTTTTCATCTGGCCGCCCGGCTGCTTGATGCGGTGCGCACCAGCGGCATCAACATCCCGCGGCAGGTGGAACTCTATAACGGCAGTGACCAGCCGGTGGCCACCCATGATCTGCAGGTGCGTCTGCGTCTGTTCCCGGCCGATCAGACAACCGCGCGGGTGGCCACCCGTCTGCTGTCAGGCAGCCGAGCCCGGAAAATCATGCTGGACGGCGTTGATTTCGCCGACGCCACCAGCATCTTTGATATCAATGTCTGTGACGCCCTGTTTGACAGCCTCAGTTCGGAGCCCACCCAGCGCGGCAATTACGGCCGCATTCTTACCCGCAGCAGGTGCATTGACATCCAGCGGGAACTGCTGGAAAACGAGTGGCATGAAAGCTCCCAGAACCGCATTGTCTACGAGGCGGCGCGCGGCACCATCACCTCCGGCGTGCACTTCGGCGAGCAGATCAGCCCCGATTTGCGGGGTTTTGTGGAGAGCCTGGAGCTGGTGGGCGGCGCCCAGAATCTGCGCAAGGTTTTCGTCTCCCACCAGTTCCCGGGGACGGACACGCTGCGGGTTCTCAAGCGCAATAATGTCGGCGTCTTTATCGGCCGCAGCATCCGGCGGAGCGAAACCCTGGACAACGGCGGCCATGAGCAGGCCCTGGCCGCCCAGAGCAACATCTACTTCGGCCAGACCACCTATGAAACCTTCTGCGACCTGTCCAGCCGGGAAGATGCCCGTTTTTACATGGTTGTCGGCGACGGGGGCGAGAGGCATGTGCGGGAGTTCCACCGCGGTTTCTGGATGACCCGGGAGGGCAAGGAGAAAATTGCCGATGTGCACACCGTGATCGCCATGTTCGGCTCCCACGTGGAGGGCACGGATGAGGTGCTCACCGAACAGATTCATCAGTTTTTTGCCCGGCTGAGTGAGGTGCCTGAGATCGGCGGCTGTTTCGCCGTGTGCCACGGCAGCGGACCGGGAGTGATGCGCATCGCCGATGATGCGGCCGCCGACCAGGGCATTCTGCGCATCGGCATCGGCATCGACAGTGAAAAGATCGGTCAGCGGGCCAACCTGCGGCCCCCTGTTCTGCTTAATTTCAACAACTCAGCCCGGCACATGCGGCAGAACATCCTTGACCGCACCTCCCTGTTCAAGATCTACAATATCGGCGGCATGGGCACCTTTGAAGAGCTGCTCATCGCCATCACCAATCTGAAGCTTTTTGAGAGCCTGCCCGCTCCGCATATCTTTGTCGATCCCTTTGGCCTGGGGGAAAACGGCGCCCATCTCTGGGAGTCCACCCTGGCCCAGCTGAAAACCGCCTCCAGCCTGAAAACCATCGGCAGCCACATTGTCCGCCTGGCGCCGGCTTGGGTGCCCAACTTCTGCCATGTGGTCCGCGACTACGATGCGGTGCTGGAGATCATTGCCGGTTTTGCCAGTGACCCGGCCACTTACTGGGAAAAGGCCGGCATCGCCGACCGGGATCTGCTGCACGCCTTTGACAACGCGGAGCGGGCCGGGGTCATCATCCCGCCCTATCTGCTGGATGCGATGCAGTCCGTGCGCAGCCGCTGTGAATAAAGGGAACTGAGGCGGGGCCACCTGCCTTGATCGGTGAAAACCATGCTGCCCAGTCTGGCCGCCATATTTTTCTCTTCGTTTATGATCGCCCTGTCCGGCGCCCTGATGCCCGGCCCTTTTCTTACCGTGACCATCAGTGAGAGTTCCCGCCGGGGCGCCGCGGCCGGCCCGCTGATGATCCTGGGCCACGGCCTGCTTGAGCTGGTGCTGGTGGTGGCCCTGTTGTCCGGCATGGCCCCCTTGCTTGCCCGCGACGGCGTCTTTATCGTCATTGCCCTGTTTGGCGGCGGGATTCTCCTGTGGATGGCTGTTTCCATGCTGCGCAGTCTGCCGACGCTGCGCCTTGATCTGGACGTTCGCACGGAAAAATCGCAGAATCTGGTGCTGGCCGGCATCGTGTTCAGCCTGGCCAACCCCTACTGGAGCATCTGGTGGGCATCCATCGGGCTGGGCTACATCATCCATTCCTTCAAGTTCGGCCTGCCCGGGGTGCTGTCGTTTTTTAGCGGCCATATCCTGGCCGATCTGTTGTGGTATTCCCTCATCTCCTTTGCCATTGCCAGGGGCAAGCGTTTTTTCAGCGACCGCTTCTACCGGGGCCTGATCGGCACCTGCGCCTCCCTGCTGGTGGTCTTTGCCTGCTACTTTCTCTACAGCGGTCTGGAGAGACTGGTGTAGGGGCGGTTCGCGAACCGCCCGCAGGATGAGGGCGCACGGCGGGGCACCCCTCGTGGGTGTCCTCCTCCCGGACGGGTACCCGATTGGCCATCATCGGTACCCCCCCCCGAAATAGCGGGACCAGGCAAACAACGGGCAGCCCGATCCAGGGCACCTACTTCAGGGCACCCACAAGGGGTGCCCCTACAGGAATTATAATCTCAAACGCTTATTTTTTTCTTTGATATCCCGCGGCATGATGCCCTCTCTGTGGCACGTAGGGGCGGTTCGCGAACCGCCCCTGGCATGGCGGGAGTCAGAGGTGAGAAGCTGGTTTTATCCCCGCCCTGGTTCACTCCGCCAATACGCTGGCGGCCTCCCTGGCAAAGATGGCATGGACCGCCCGGGTGGGGTGCACCCCGTCCCAGAACAGGTATTCATCCGGGTCGTGGCAGGCAAAGGGGGCAAGATTGGGGGTAACACAGGCTGCCGCAACCTCGGTCAATCCGAAACCGCCGGGATCGGTCGCGTATGCATTGAGCTGGCCGTACATGTCAAGACGCCTGATTTCAATATCCGGCAAGGTTGCCTCCAGATTCTGCAGCAGGTTTTCAAGCCCGGTATTGAAGGTAATACTGAGTAATCGCGCAGAGAAGGCGGCACCCGGCATGAGGGTGTCCAGCTGCCGTACCGCCGGGGTGAGGCTGATATCCGCCCCGTTTAAAACCAGAAATTTCCGGGCTCCGGCATCATAGAGATCCAGCATGGCGGTGGCAATGGCGGTCAGGGCCTCCTCGAGCACGCCGGCAGGGCCTGGTTCACTATGCGGGTCGGCCAGCAGCGCATCGCGGATGTCGTTTGACCCCATCTCGACAGCATAGAGGGCGTCCGCCGGGGCCTCCGGGAACCGGACAAAAAAGGCCTGTACCTGGCTGGCCAGGTTCATATTGAGGTCATCCTCCCGGGCCCTGGCTCCCCCCACCGCATAGTTTGCCGCCAGGCCATCGGCGACCTGGAAGGCGGGACGGGTGCTGCCGGCCAGGCCGATTGCGCGGGCATACTGCTCGACCCAGGTGGCGCCGTTGCTGAAATGGTGCCCACCCCGGGCATAGGGTGCGTCCGGCACCAGGAGGCTGTCCAGGGTGTCGTAGGGAGGCCTGGAGAGCCAGCCGGTCAGGGCATAGGCATTGCCCGGGTCCGACAGACTGGTGCCGAAGACCACCATCCGGTCAAAGGTAAGGGCTCCTGCCAGGACCGGGGCCAGGACCGAGCTGACCACAGCCATAAAAATGACCAACCTCTTTGCTTTTCCTCTCATATGTTCTCCTCCTGGGTCAAATTCAGACAGTCCCGGCCGCTGTTTCATTATTGTCATTTCAGCCAAAAAAACCAAAGGGGCAGACCCATGGTCGATGCTGCGGCTGCAGGCGTTTTCCAAGGCGCCGGGAACGGACCTCTATGGAAAACATATCATCGAGCTGAGCTGCCCCGTTGGTCTGGTACTCTTTGTTGCTGGCCGCGCAGCAGCCCTGCCCTCTGCTGAGGACAAGACTACCTTAAAACAGCAGAAAAATGAATGAAATTCTCCTGTTGTGCTTTGGTTACTTCTCTACCAGGGCAAAGGCCCCCACATCGGAGGCCTCATAATCCCTGATCCGGTCATAACCGTCCCGGGTCCTGGGGAAGGTATGCAGCCTGACGGCAAAGGCGCAGCGGCTGTTCGTATCGAGCAGCTCGCCCACCGTCACCGCCGGGAGCCCTTCCGCCACCGGGGTGGTGACGGGCGGGCCGGCGGGATCGGTGACATTCAGCCAATCCGCAGGCGACTCCAGGGTGCCGGACATGCCCCGGTTGATGGCCAGATCGTATTCGGCAAGGAAGCCGTGGGGGTGGTAGGCCTGGTATCTCACCTCGATCTCCTGGTCCAGATCGGCATATTCCAGGAACTGGCATTCCTTGGGAATGGTGCCGGTAAATCCCACCGATTCGATGGCGGCCACGGTATCGCAGTTGTCCACATGCACGGTGAACAGGATGCTGCCGTCCGGCTCCACATGGGGCGCATCGTCCACCGGCCATTCGTCATCCACCATGGAGCCCTGGGCCAGGAAAAACTTGAATCCGGCCCCGGCAGGCGTCACCTTGTTGCCGGCCGCATCAAACATCTCAAGCCTTAAGGTATATTTAGCGTCCGCATCATCGGGGTCCTCGGCCAGGGTGGTGGTGTCCCATTTGGCAAAAGGCCGGTCATACCGGTCGTTTTCCACATACCAGTCCAGCTCTGGCGGCGGCACCTCGAACAGGTTGTCTTCACTGCTGGCCGGGTTGGGATTGGGGTTGGGGCCCAGCTTGTAGGTCTTGATCTTCGGGTGCAGCGGATCGGTCTGGTCCAGGTAGCGATGGACAATGGGGGTGTCGATGTTGGTCCAGCCCGTTTCCCCCTGCTTCTGATAGGACCAGCGGTAATACATGATATTGGGCCCGGCCGGGTCGCGCAGGCCATCATGAAACTGCATGTTCAGATCAAGGGTCTTGCCGTAGGGGTCATAGGTGTCCCCGGCGGTGGGATGATACAGTCCCTGATTGGCGTCGGCAATTGTTGGGGGTTTGAGATGGCCCTGATGGATCTTCCACCAGCCGTCATTGCCGATGCCGATGGGCATGACGTAGATGCCGGGCTTGTCCACCCCCGGATTTTCAAAGTGGCAGCGGGCCTGCGGGTCGGTGACCACCAGGTGCACCTCCTCGCCGCTCGGGTGGTTCCAGTAGGTATGGCAGGGCACCGGCGTCGGGGCATAGACATATTTGAGACAGCCGGAGATGCACTGTTTGACCTTGAAGTAGAGATCCGGCTGTTCGGTTTTGCAGAAGAAAATGACGGAGGTGCTGAAATGACCGTTGGTGTCGGTGTTGGCCGTGGCAAGCAGCGACTTGGTGTAAAGACCCGGCAGGTAGAGGCAGATATATGGCCTGAATACCGCGATGTTGTCCACAACGAATCTGCGGAAACTCTCGGCGGGCAGATTTTTTATGGCAACCAGGCTGACCTGGGATGCCAGCTGGTTCGCCGCGGATGCCGTTGCCGTGGTCGTCATGGCCATGCTCACATCGGCGGTGAGGGGCCGCCGCGCCAGTTTTGCCGTGGCTGCCCGCGTCGCTTTTACCGGCAGCTGCTCTTTCAGGTACGGCCATGGCGGGTCTGGCCACGGCCGCGGCGGTACGGGAAATTCCTCGGGAATGCGCAGCAGCTCTTCCCGGAATCTCTCCAGCTCAAAGGGCGGCAGTTGCAGGATGTAGCCGATAAAGTCCACCTCGTATATCTCCACGATGGAGGTGCAGACCGGGGCGTAGAGGGTGGTGTCGGCATCGGGCTTGATCCGCTTTTTGACATCCCCGGCAATGTGGTAGAAATAGCCGAACCAGCATTCCCAGTCCGGCCGGGCGACGCTGATGCCCAGGTCAACGGTCTTGCCCAGCTGGGCCACCACGGTGGTGCTGCGGGCCTTGGCCCTGGTCAGCCGGCTGGTCTTTTCAAGCTCCGGGCCCACCGTGATTTTAAACTTGCCCTGCTCGCCGAAACCGTAATCCGTTTTCAGGGTGGCGGCCCCGTTGGCGCCGACCATCTGCGCATCCAGCAGTTCCCCGGAGGGGCTGAGCAGATATGCCTTGACCGGCGGGCTTTTTTCCCCGGCCTCCATGTTTCTCAGGTCAAGCTTCACCCGAAATATGGTTTCCACCTCTCGCTTAGTTTTTTTAAGAATGTTTGCCATCCCAAGTCTCCTTTTTCCTGTTTTTTCATTTCATCCTTCCCATAGCACAAAAAGAACACCACATTTGGAATTATCCGGATCAATATTTATGCCATCATGGGGTAATGGTATAAAGCGAAATAAAATCAGCAGATTATGAAAATTGTGGCAGCCCATTCCCTGGGCGCCTCCTGATGAATCTGTAACCTGAAACAGCGGGGAATGGATAAACAGGGGAGATGAAAGAGAAGTATTGGCGAAATTCCTTCAGGATGTTAGGTAGGTGCTCGATAAAGCCGCCAGGTAACACTATTCTGTCACTGATCGAGGTTACAGATTGCCCTGTTTTTTCATCGATGGCCGGGGTGAGGAGATTGCAGAATGGCCGGGGCGCGAGAAGAAGGCAGGCGGCAGGCGGGTTGTATTGCCTTGGTCTGCGATAAAAATTCCGGCAGCAATAAGAGAGCTGCCCGACTGCAGAAAAAAAGGGAAAAAGGTCAAGGCGGGGTGTCACAGGGGGGAGCACAGGGGCATTGCGGGGGTGCAGCCAACAAAAAAAGCGAATTATGAAAATCATAACTCGCTGAAATTTCTCATATTAATGGTCGGGGCGAGAGGATTTGAACCTCCGACCTCCTGCTCCCAAGGCAGGCGCGCTAGCCAGGCTGCGCCACGCCCCGACATAAAAATAAATGAGAAAAACCAATTAGCATTAAGTAGGGCAACCGTCAAGAAGAAATCAAAAGTATAAGCAGAATAACCGGCAAAATGTGAAATTTTATTATTTAAAATTGTTGACGGGCGAAAGTCAAGTTGCTATATTTGCCGCTTCGTAAGGGCACCAACTAATCCCCGGTAGCTCAGTCGGTAGAGCAGGTGGCTGTTAACCACCTTGTCGGCGGTTCGAATCCGTCCCGGGGAGCCAATAAATTCAAAGGGTTAGGCGTTTTCTGCTTAACCCTTTTTTGTTTGTGCCGTAGTAAATGCCGTAATAGATTTTTTTGTCTTCAATCTTTGCCAGTTGCCGTAGTTGGTGCTGTAATAAAAAATCCTGGTACTCCCTCGTTCTTTTCGTAACTCCCCAGCGCATAAAAAAATCCCTACAGTGGAAGTAATGGATTACCAGCCACGCCCCCTATTATGGGGGCTTGCTCGTTACAGACTGAGGACGTCGGCCACACTGCTGGCCTTGATGTATTTCGCCGGATTCGCATTGACTGCCAGGGCCTTGAAGTGCGCTGCGCCGCATTTCATCTTGGCCGCTTCCTTGGCCCGCACGTCATCAGCAAAGAGGCCGCTCTTAGTTTCCACTACAAAGTATAGTCGTTCCTCGCCGTCCTTTTCCACCAGCACGGCCCAGTCGGGGTTGTAGCCACCCAACGGCGTCGGCACCTTGAACCAGCCTGGGAGCTTGGCATAGACCTTGATAGCCTCGTTCTTTTCCAAGGCATCGGCAAAATTGCGCTCAGTGTCGGAATCATACACCACATGCTCATAGATCGATTTCTTTGAGTCCATGAGCATGTTCTTCAAATAGCCGGTAAGTTCTTCCTGCTCGAAAAGTTCCTGGGCATAATATTGTCCATCACCGAGTCGTTGGTATCTGATGCCGTCTACCAGGGCCAGGCGCTTGCAGCGATTGATGGCCTCGGCGGCCAGTTCGATAAACTGCTGCGGATTACGCTTGAACTCATCAAGGCGCATACTCTCGGAGAGAATACGAGCAATGGTGCGCCGGGTAAGTTGGGTGCGGTCCTGTAAATCCGTCAGCAGATCGGGGAGTTCAATATCCCCCTCATCCAGAACAACCGTCGTCGCCCCCTTTTTTTCCGTGGCCTCGACCCCGGCCTTGCCAATGGCGATATCCGCCTTGCGCCACTCAAGGCGGGCCTTGGCAATGCGCGGCGCATCCTGCAGGGCGCGGATACAGTCTTCAATGAGTTTTTCGTTGTTAAATTCCACCCGGTAGGTAGTCTTGTGCTTGATCCGATCCCAGAGCGCCTTGAACTCCGGGCTTTGCAGCACAGCCTGCCGTGTGCGCACCTGCTTGCGCTCGTCAGCATTCTTGATCTCCAGCCGACCGGATACCTTGCGCAGTATCTCGACAATCTGGCCGCGCTGAGCCACGAACTCCGCCGGCAAAGCCAAGGTGCCTTCCTTCAATGCCGTTTTCAGAGAATTCTGTACCATGCCCTTGGCGTTGATGTGCCCCGCGGTCTTGAGATGTTCCCATAATGCCTTGGACTGCTCGATCCCCAGGGATACTGGTTGCCCATCGGCACCCATCACGGCAATGGCGGCAAACTGGTGCTGTTCCAAGATACCGAAGCGGATGCCGGTATCGGCCTCGATCTCCTTTTGCAGGTTCTCGGCGAACAGCTCATAGCTCTCGGTGGCGATCACCGTAAGGGTGTTGACATCAAAGCCGCGTAACCGCTCGCCATGCTGATTAACGCAGAGGCGCAGGCCCCGGCCAATGGTCTGCCGCCGCTCGCGTTCAGTCTGAATGTCACGCAGGGTGCAGAGCTGGAAGACGTTGGGGTTGTCCCAGCCTTCGCGCAGAGCCGAGTGGGAGAAGATGAATTTAAGCGGTGTCTCGAAGCTCAAGAGCTTTTCCTTTTCACGCATGATCAGGCTGTAGGTATCATCATCCGCCTTGGTGTTGCCCCGGGTGTCTTTGAAAACCTCCACGGTTTTGCCCGCCACCCTCCTCTTGTCGATGGAGAAGTAGCCGTTGTGCACCTCCTCGGCAGCGCGGCTCAAGTCCACTTCCTTGAAAAGAGTCTGATAATCTGGGTGCTTGGCCAGGTGTCGGTATTCTTCCTCAAAGATGAGGCCGTACTCACCCTTCACCGGATTGCCGTCCGCATCGTACTTGCGATATTTGTCCACCGAGTCGATGAAGAAGAGCGACAGCACCTTGATCCCTTGGGGCCGCAGTCTTTTCTCCTTGTCCAGATGCTCCTTGATGGTGCGGTGGATCATCTGCCGTTGAATCGCCAGCGGCTCAATATCCCCGTATGCCTCGCCCAGGCGCAGATAGCTTTCGCCGCCGGGGTAGCGCAGTTCCATGAACTCATCACCCTTGGCCGTGCGAATCTCACCAATGCGGCAATCACGGTACATCTCCCGCCTGGTGGTCTGCTCCAGGTCGTCACTATCCTGCACCATTAGCTCAACCCGTTTGACGCCACCGCCGGTCATAGCCATGTCCAGTTCCACCCTGGCTGAGATTCCTCCCCTCTTTTTATTCTCTACCTTCAGCAGCCGGACATAGGGTTTGTTGTGGGCCGCCGCCACCGTGGCCGAAGCCACCTCGATCTGCTTGACCAGCCCTTTTTCGTAGGCATCCACCGCATCCAGACGATAAACCATGTGGTGTTTGTCCACATGGGTAGCAGAATAGCGCAGGGTGCAGAGGGGAGCCATGGCTTCGAGCGCCGCCTTGCCCGCCCCAGAAAGACCGCCGTCCACGCTCTGGGGCTCGTCCACGATGACGATAGGCCGCGTGGAACGGATCAGGTCGATGGGTTTCTCGCCGCCGGTCTTCTCGCTGTCCTTGTAGAGGTTATTGACGTCCTTCTTGTTGATGGCACCGACAGTAACCACCATGATCTGAATCTGCGGGCTGGTGGCAAAGTTACGTACCTGGCCGAGCTTGGCGGAGTCATAAAGGAAATAGTCGAAAGGCACACCGGCATAGAGACCCTTGAAGTGCTCCTCGGTAATTTGCAACGACTTGTACACACCCTCCTTGATCGCCACCGAGGGCACCACGATGACGAACTTGGTGAAACCATAGCGGCGGTGGAGTTCAAAGATGGTGCGCAGATAGACGTAGGTTTTGCCGGTGCCGGTCTCCATCTCCACCGTGAAATCGCCGGAGGACAGCGAGCCGGAAGGCGGCAGGCCGCCACGTAGCTGGATATCGCCAAGATTCTTGTGCAGCTGGTCGTCCAGCAGGGTCAACCGGTTGCCGATGCCGAGATTGCTCTCTATGCCGGGCAGTCTTGCCCCGCCCACCGCGCTCTTGGTGACGGTAAACTCCGTCCGGCACGTCTCCTGGCCGCGAAAGAGGTCGCATACCGCCTCGATGGCGGCGAGCTGGTAATCCAAGTTTGGTTCAAAGTGGAGTTTCATCACGCTGTACCGTTATTATGCTGCCTTATTGAGCCTCTTGCAAAATGAACATCTACTCCGATCGGCTAAAAATAACCTGTGCGGCGTCTTCCTGGTGAAATCGTCCTCAACGTAGCACTGCTACGCTTCCGGGCGATTTCACAACTCATCCTTGCACAGAATATTTTTCTCTCGATCTCGCTACGACGTTCATTTTGCAAGAGGCTCTTATTGATAATGAAAAAACATCGGCAGTTATAAAATTTGCAATATTAACAAATGGATGCTCACATTTGTCGCTAGATTTTATTGCTAACTTTTATCTGCCTTGGGTGCGTTAGCAATAAATTTGTCCCCCATCAGCACCCAGATCGGAGCCTTGTTTGAGCCCTTGTTGCTGATAGCACCGCTGCCGCGCAGGGATTGGATAAGGTTTCTCACCTTATGCCGCTTTTGCTCAGGGGTGAGCACTTCGGATAGTTTGGGCAGCAGCAATTCATCCAGCTCTTTACGGCTGGCCCGTTTGTATTTCTGGAGATACTCGATGATGAGGCGGCGATAATAATCGTCATCCAAGGCCCGATTATGAATGTAGCTGGCCTTCTGCCCGGTCCAATCAGCCACCATGGCGGAGATGAAATAATTGGGAGAGCGGCCCTCTATCAGTTTTTCCGCCCGTAGCCGTTTGGCGTCTGCCTGGGGGATTTTTTTGTGTTTCTGTATCTGGTCAAGCATCACCACCTGCGAAAGGGTGAGATCCCGCCTTTTCATCAGCACCTGGGTGTATTTCGCATCCAATATTTTGCCGCTGATGGCCACCTCCACCCTGGGCTTTGCGGGCATATCAGCATCGATTGTATAATCAGGAAGAGGGAAAAAGCGCTCGCGCTGGGTCTCGAACATCCGGCGGATGCCGCTGCCGATCTGGTCAATCATGCGCAGCCGCACCATGCCGTCGATCAGCCACTGGTTGCGGTAATGCTCTGGAGGTGACTGATGTTCCAGCATCCACTCGACACTGGGCGGGATAAAGGCCCCAAGGTTGGCAAACACCAGTTTGTCCGGATGTTCCACCACGTTGATCTTGCCCCCCAGCCGGTAATCCTGATGGGCAATGCAGTTATGCAGCGCCTCACGAATGACCCAGGGGTCATATTGAGACACCGGGGTGGGAAACAACGTGCCATCCGGCATATATTCCAGGGGGACATTGCGGATGCGTTTAAACAGCGCGCCTGTTGACAGAATCAGCGGCATGCCGAAGTGCTGGCTGCCGACGGCCCGGTTCTGCCCGTCGCGCAAAATCCAGCTGATCTTGATGTCGGCCGGCGTCAGAAAATGTGCCGACTCATCCCGGCCAAGCAACAACAGAGCAGAGCGGGTGACCCGGCCCTGCTTGGTGATCCGCGCCTTGTTCAGCAGGGTCTGAATATCCCAGGCATGGGCCTCGTGGTGAATCTGTTCATGCCGGGAAGGGTCTTCCTCGCTTTTGATCAGATATTCCGTGAATTTGGCGCGGGCGAACTCAATGGCCTCCTGGTCCAGATCATCCAGCGTGGCCTCGGCCACAATCTGTCCTGTCCAGTCTTCTGTCCCGCCCAGCGCCTCCCACAGGCGCGCTTCCTTGTCCGGGTGTTCGGAAAGCCTGGTTTTATGGCTGTCAATGCGAATGTAGCGCACCCCCTTGAATGCCAGGGGCGCGGTCCGGGGTGGATGTATTTCGAGCATCACCACCCGCCCGTCCGGATGTTCTACTTCATGGAACTGAAAATCCGGGCGTGGTGAGGTCTTCTGCGTCAGCCACATGGTAAGTGACTGATTGCCTTCCCCCTTGGTCTTGAAGGGATTGAAGGTCGTGCCCTGCACGGCATGGGTGGTGTTATCCACTCCCCACACCATCCAGGCCCGGTCGTGCCGATCCAGCACGGCGGCGTTTGCCAGGGCGGATAGATATTCCCCGATGTCTTCGGGGTAATCCCAGTTAGACTTAAACTCCACCGTTGCGGCTTCCCGTGGCAGGGCGCGAAGCTGTTCCAGGATATTCAGCAATAGAGCGGTATCCGTAACCATGATTACTCCCTACAGGCTCCGCACGTTGGTGATACCGTACTGGTTGAGAATAGCCGTGCAGTTGGTCTTGGCCACGTCGTCGGCAAAGGCGGAGTCGCGGAAGACGCAGGTGGTGTCGACCGCCGGGGCGAGGGCCTTGTGCCATTCCACGATGCCTAGGGCCAGCGGCTCCACCTCGGTGCTGGTGATGGTTTCCGCCAGGCAGGCCATGAGCACGCCGCCACCGATGGCATGCACCTCCTTGCCGGCAATGGTGCGCTTCTCCATGGGTACGCAGAGATCGAGGCCGAGCTTCAGCAGCAGCTCGTAGAGGATGTCCGCCTCGCTGCGACCACTTTTAATATGTTCCAGATGGTCGAGCAGGGTCTTGCCCAGGTTATCCCGGTCCGGCTCCCAGGCGCGGATATTGGAGGTGTCGAGCTTGAAGACGCGGAAGCCCAAGTCGCCTTGGTAGTTTGGGGCATCGGATTTTATTTTCTCTCCAGCCCTGCGGAGACGTTCTACTGTGATTGCTGAGATTGTGTTCAAAGAATTTACCGCCCCACCCGAAAGAGGCTCGGGTAACTGAACCAAAATGAACTGCCTATTGCCCCCGTCTTCTCTATTTAGATTTATTGTCGCGTGCGCAGTTGTCCCAGAGCCGGCGAAGAAATCAAGAACGATGTCCCCTTCTGTTGTAAAAGTTGACAGTCGCAACATGCGCTCAACTAGTTTTGTAGGCTTTGGGGTATCGAAGGACTCATTTTCAGGAAACAGAGTACGCATTTCATTTTTTGATGTTCGGTTGCTGCCTACATCTTCCTTCTTCCATAGAGTTCGAGGAGTAAGGTCTGCAACCTCTGTCAGATAGCGTTTAATACTTGGACGGGCGTTACCATTTGGACCCCACCATATCCGACCTTTCGTATCTAATTCTCGAAGTTTTTCTTCTGATATTCGCCAGAATCTGCCAGGCGGCGGCGAGAATGTTCTCCCTGTAGGACCTGTAATGGTGTATTTACCTTTAGAGTAAGGTTTGTTTGCATATGGGTCGCCTGGCAACCATTCGCCACGCGGATCATTGTCTGGGTTAGAATATATAGAGTTCGCCGCCTCTGTTCGTGGCAAACGATCTGGTGCCCAATTTGGAATCCGCGAGAAAATTAATATGAAGTCGTGATCCTCAGAGAACTGTCTTGCAGAGTTCCTCGGTGAATCTGCTTTTTCCCAAATTGCAGTCGCAACGAAATTCTCATCACCGAATACCTCAGTCATTAATGCCCGTAGATGATGAACTTCGTGATCATCGATTGAAACGAATATCACCCCATCCTCCCGCAACAAAGTCCTCGCCAACTTCAAACGCGGATACATCATGTTCAGCCAGTCGGTGTGGAACCGGCCGCTGGCTTCGCTGTTTTTTGCTAAGGAACTGATCTTTTCCCCCTTTTCGTCACGCCACCCCATTAATTGTTGGTAGTTTTTGATATTGTCCTGAAAGTTGTCGGGATAGATAAAATCCTTGCCGGTGTTGTAAGGCGGGTCGATGTAGATGAGCTTGACCTTGCCGGCATAGCTCTTTTGCAGGAGCTTTAATACCTCCAGATTGTCGCCCTCGATCATCAGGTTCCGGGTGGTATCCCAGTCCACACTCTCCTCCGGGCAGGGACGGAGCGTGCCGGTGGAAGGAGTCAGCGCCATCTGCCGGGCCTGGCGCTTGCCGTGCCAGTTGAGACCATACTTTTCGTCAGCATCGGTAACGGTCTTGTCGCCCACCAGCGCCTTGAGCACATCCACGTTGATGGCCGCGCCATCTGTCCCTTCAGTGATGAGTTCGGGGAACAGGGTCTTGAGCTGCTCAATATTTCCTGCCACGATGTCGGTGGATTTGGCTTCCGGGTCTTGAGCGGTAATTTTCTGCATTCTTCTTCCTTTATTATAATCTGCCGCGCGCATCAGCCAATTGCGTCAGCAGCCGTTGCAGTTCCAGGTTCAGCTCAACCTGGCGAGCCATTTGTCTTTCCTTGGCTGCGGTCTTGCGCAAAGCGACTATCTGCGCTTCCAGCTGCTGGACTTGCTGCAAGGCCATGCGGCGAGCCAGAGAATCTTCTATCGAGGCCGTCGGGGTGAATGTACCAGTAATACTTGCAGCCTGCACGGCCAATATGGCGTCCAGCCAGCCCTGATACAAGGCAAACAGGTGTGGCCGGGACTGGCGCCCCAGGGAAAGGGAGGCCAGGAACGTCTGTTTCAGCGTGGTGGGCAGTGGCGGAGTTGTCATATGCGCACCAACAACCTCATCTTCCAGCACCACCTTGTCCGCTTCGTTCTGCGCCCATCGTTTGTGGGCCAGGGAGAGGATCAGGGACTGATCATGCGCCGTTGTGACCAGAAATACCGGATAGGGCACGGCCCGGTGGATCAACTCGGTAAGTCGCGTTTCCTTGGCTCCAGGACGCAGCATAACGGAAAGCACGGCGATTTCCAGGTACTCGCGCACTTCATCCCGGTACTCGGACACGCCGATGGTGGTGGGCTTGAGGGCTGCCAGCCAGCGGATTTCCTCGATGCCGTCATTGATCCCGCACTTATCGGCAGCAGTGGGCGCGCCCTTTTCCACCAATAGTTTCTTGGGCACCCGCTGATCCACGCGACACTCGACCGGCAGGTCAAGGGCGTCGATCAGGTCGGTCGCATTCATGCGTCTTCCTCCGGCAGCACCACCAGAAACGCTATCACCTCGAAATCGTTATTCCCGGCAAACTCGCCCTTGAGGGCATGGGTGCCGCCAGGGGTAAACAGGCTGGCCACGGCCCGCTCTTCATTCTTGCCCGCAACGGAGGCGATAGCCGCCCCCAGCAGACGCTGCGCATGGCGCATGTCCTCCCCCTGGCGGGTGGCCTTGTCAAAACGGGAGCCGGCTGCGATATCGGGCAGTTCCCGGCCGAGACAGATGCGTTTTACACGGTCGAGAATACGCTTGGCCTGGGTGAAGGGCAGCAGCACCACGCCATCATTACCCACATGGACCAAATAATGGGGAGCCAGGGGATAGCCTGTTTCCCCGATCTTCTGCGCCGCATCCCCTACGACCCGCAGGCAGAAGATGATGCCCGGCGCAATCTCTGTTTCAGGCGTGGTGGTGACAGCACAGGTGCCAAGCGGCAGTGATTCGAGGATGCCGGGGTTGGCCTTGATGTATTGGGCCAGGTCGATGCGGAAATCAGTGAGGGTGAGGTCGGTGATGGATACGCCGGAGGAAAGGTCCTCCAGGTCGATAACCGTGTCCTGCAACTTGAGCAACTGCTTGCGCCGGTACTCCAGGTCGTTCATCTGGTTGCCGGATTGTTGTTCTATCAGGTTTTCCTCGCCGGTGGCGGAAATATCCAGGAGTACCATGCGGCCGCTGACTCGCTGCTCCAGGTTGATGTACTCCTCCAGCTCCATGTTGGGCCAGAAATTGACGAGCTGGATGCACTGGTTCGGAGAACCGATCCTGTCGATCCTGCCGAAACGCTGGATGATCCGCACCGGGTTCCAGTGGATATCATAGTTGATGAGCCAGTCGCAGTCTTGCAGATTCTGGCCTTCCGATATGCAGTCGGTGGCAATCAGCAGGTCAAGCTCTCCCTCGCCGGCCAGGTCCTCGGGCCGTTCCTTGGAGCGGGGAGAAAAGGCGGTGAGGATGGAGGCAAGGTCTTTGCGCTGGCCGGGCAGAGTGACCTGGTTGCTACCGGTGCCGGTAACCAAAGCGGTTTCCATGCCAAGGGTCGTCTTAACCCACGGGGCGAGCTGTTCGTAAAGATAGGCGGCGGTGTCGGCAAAGGCGGTAAAGACAATCACCTTTCGGTTTCCTGGATTGATCGGATTGCGGCTCTTGCTTGCGATGATTTCCTTGAGGGCGGCAAGCTTGGCGTCGCGGGCGGCATTCACCTCCCTGGCTGCGGCATGCAGGGTCGCCAGCCGGTTGCGGTCTTCGATGAGATCCTGCTTCCAGCGAATCAGATCTACATCCCCGAGCAGTACCTTGACCTTGCGGCCAACCAGCAGGCTCTCAAAGGCCGGGTCCTCGATGTCCACATCAGTGATGTCAAGCTCTTCAATCTCTTCGGCGTGCGCCTCTATGCGGGCGAGGGTGTCTTCCACATCCCTGAGTTGCCGCTGTACGGTCAGGGCAAAGGAGGAGACCGCACTTTCCATGCGTTTGAGCACATTGACGCGCAGCAGATGGATCAGGCTTTCCTCGCGGTCAACCTGCCGGAAAAAGCCCTCGCCGCCGCGAATCTGGGTGCTGTATTTTGCGTCGTAAGCAGCCTGCTTATGGGGCAGCACATAGCGGAGCGGCGCATAGCTGGCCAGGTTCAGGCGGCGGATTTCCTGGTTGATGTCGCGGATGGAGCGGAATTGGTCGGCGGAATCCACGTCTGGTTTGATGTTGATGGGTGGCAGACGGTCGGGGAAACGGCCTGTTTCGCTGAGCCCGTAATATTTTTCGATGTGGCGGCGCGAGCGGGCAATGGTGAGGTGGTCGAGCAGGGTGAAGTAATCAAAACCCAGCATCTCCACCAATTGCGCCGGGGTTTTCTCTGACTCATCAAGGTTCAGCCAGCGATTAAACTGCTTCTGGGCCAGCTGGGTGGTGGCTTCGATGCTGGGAATGCCGTGCTCCAACAGGGCGGTGTCGTTGCCCTCGGTGACAAAGGCAATCTGGTTGCGCAGATCGGCCAGCCGATTATTGACCGGGGTTGCCGAAAGCATGAGCACGCGGGTTTTGACGCCCTCCCTGATGATCTTGCGCATCAGGCGGTCATAGCGGGACTCTTTGGTTTTGTGGGTGGTTTTGTTGCGGAAGTTGTGCGATTCATCGATGACCACCAGGTCATAATTGCCCCAGTTGACATGGGAGAGGTCAATGTCACCTGATGTGCCGTTATCACGCGACAGATCGGTGTGGTTGAGCACGTCGTAGTTGAAGCGGTCGGAGGTCAAGATGTTGCGTCGGTCATTGGCCTTGTAAAGTGTCCAGTTATCGCGTAACCGCTTGGGGCAGAGGACCAGCACCCGGTCATTGCGCAGTTCGTGGTATTTGATGATGGCCAGGGCCTCGAAGGTTTTTCCCAGGCCCACGCTGTCGGCGATGATGCAGCCGCCGAAGCGGTTGAGTTTGTCAATGGCGCCGACCACGCCGTCTCTCTGGAATTTAAAGAGCTTTTTCCAGACCAGGGTGTTGCGGATGCCTGTGGCGGATTTGACAACCTGATCCTCGTCAAGTTCATCGGCGCGGTGCCGGAAAAGATGATGCAGGATGAGGGAGTAGATGGTGAAAGGATCACGGGGAGCAGTAAGGGCCTGCATGGATTCTGCAAATGATGCCCGTATGCCGGGTTGGCCTTGCAGGCCGGCCCATTGCATGTCGAACCATTGGCTGAGCAGCTGGCTTTCTTCCTGTGTTTCAGATGCCTGGATCAGGCTGAGCGGGTTGCCGGCTGTAAGCCCCAGACCGTCGGTGCTGAAAGAAAACGAGCCAAGCACAACCTGCTGAGGATTCGCTTCACGATCCCGTATGACCATAGCGCCTTGCGGGACTGGGCCATTGGCGCGGCGCAATTCAACCTTGTTTGTTATCCACTCAGCACAGCGTCGGGCAAGCCATCGGGTCTGCAAGCGGTTGCGCGCGGCCCTGTCGGCCTCGGTCCCCAGGAGAGCCAGATCTGTAGATTTCGGCGGCAACAGCAGGCGTGTCTTCGCAAGTCCGGAAAGAGCCTCCCGCATCTCGGCAAAGGCAAATAACGAAAAGGTAGGTGTTACAACGTCAAGCTGGCTTTCTCGCTTGAGTTGCGGACGTATCAGATCAATGATCCGGTCTGTTCCGGAGTTGTGGATGAGTTTCATGCGATGGCACGTGGATGGTTATTATCGTGCAGATTGTCGCCCATTGTCCTCACTTCTGGCAAAAATATCCAGAACCTTTTGCCTGGAACCGGGCGCTTGGGTCGCTATACAAACGTCGGCATTATCTGACTCGGCTTTTTTTTGTTTGCCCGGCATGGCGGGCAAATCCAACTCGATGCATGGCGATTATAAGGCTGATCCTTGTCGCTGCCGTTCTCTATTGCCGGTTTGTGGTCACATCCCCGGCGGCGGGGAAGGAGGGGGGCCGGGCGGGGGCGGCGGGATTTTATAGCCTGGCGGCGGCGGGGAAACAGGCGCCGGGGTGGGCGCTGGTTGTGTTTCTTCCGATCTCTGCCATGTGTTGTTCATCTGGAAACGGCCAGCCATGGGAACAAGGTGGCCGTTGGCATACATGCACTGAATATAGGCATTATCATACTGCTGCTGGCTGTAATAGGCGGAGGTTTGCGCGGTCTCGGTCCCGGCCATGGTGCCAACCAGCAGACCCGTACCGGCCCCGACGGCGGCCCCCTCATGCCCACCTATCAAGGCGCCGGCCGCAGCGCCCACCGCAGTGCCGGTCACGGCGCTGGCTACCCCGCTCTGGGTGGCGTTCTGGCTGGGGGAGGCGCCCCCCACATACTCAAGGGCAAACTGTCTGCACCTCATGTCATCGTAGCGGAACTGATCAAACGTTTTGCCGGTCCCGGGATACACCATCACCGATGGACCGGTGGGCATGGTGGCGCACCCTCCCAGCAGGAGGAGCAGCATGGAAAGCGGAAGCCATTTCAAGGTCGCGGAGGTCATGTCTTTATCCTCCTGGTCATGGGGTCTGTTCGGTTTGGGGAAGAACCTTCAGCCATCCCCCTGGGCACTCCTTGACCGTGGGATAGTATCCCTCCGGATCGGTGCAGTAGTACCAGTATGCTTGCGGAGGTTCGACCGGTTCAGCCGGGGGGCGCTCAATATAGACCGGAGGCTGGGGAGGGGGTACGTAAACAGGAGGCGGCGGATAATAATAGGCCGGGGGGTAGTAATAAGGCGGGGGATAATACCGCCAGCCCAGCAGGGGAGGGGCAAGGTAGATGCCGACATTGCCGTGCCAGCCGTGGCTGTGCCGATGAGCCAGGGCAGCCTGGGTCATGCTGAGTCCCATCAGGAAAACCGCAACCGTCATCGTCATTTTTTTCCAGTTCATCGTCGTCCTCCTCAAAGGAGCAGTTCTGCCCGACGGCAGCTGCTGCGCAAAAGGATGAATCCTATCCAACCGGGGAAGGTTCTATTCTACATCACTCAAAATAATTGTGCAAAAAATATAAAAATGATGATGTGGGACAAGCAGAGCGGCTGATAGAGCCTTGAGTGTGTTCTGGATGCTCGGCCCGCGCCACGCGGGTCAGCGGCCGAACCAGTCCTTCATCTTGAGCGCGGCCTTTTCCTTGACTTCCTTGTTGATGAATAGCACCACGATTGCCACCGCAGCCGCCAGCACCCCCAGGTCATCGACATAGCCGACGACAGGGGTGATGTCGGCTATGGCGTCAAGCGGAAAAATAAAGTAACCGAGGGCGCCGTAGATGACACTTCTGGCCCAGGCCGGGGTGGCAGGATTCTGCGCCGCAAAATAAAGCCACAAAGCCTTTTCAATGACCTCTCTGCCGGCAGTCTTGGCATGGGTGATGACTTTGCCCCAGAACCCTTTGTCGGAATATGCGTTTTCAAAGCCATGCTTCTCTTCTGTTGCCATGCTGTCTCCCGTTCCACATTTTTCTTACCGGCGCGGCTGCCGGGGCCGGCAGAAATTTCTTCCCGCAAAGGTTTTATACCCGGCTCCGTCTTTTATTCCTATCATTTTCCTTATCCGGCCGGCGGGCGATCAGCTCCTCCCTTGCGGAAAAACCGGAATGACAGGACGAGGAACAAGCCATTGGCTGGAAGATGATTACGGTCGCTTGAGCTTGATGCGCAGTTCGATCTCCTGCACGTCGTCAGTGGCCTGGAGGGATTTGATAAAATCGCTGACCATGCCGGTCAGGGCGTCTTGCCCGGATTCCGAGAGAGGGATTGTGGCGCCGTTGACCAGCAGGGAGAGTTTCCCCTCATCTTTCCCGGCATCCGGCAGAAAGCGTTTTTCGATAAAAGAGGCGATGGCGCGGCTTTCATCCAAGCGGAAGATATAGTCGCCGGCAATATTCTGGTCGGTGGCCACGGCGATGACGCCGGTCACCTGGCTGCGCAGCAACTCCCCGGCGTCGCGGATCACCTCGATCTTGGCGACATGGTCCGCCCTCTTGAACCCTTCGCCGATGACAATGTCCGCCTCCGGGAAATAGCGGTGGGCAAGGGTGGTGAGGGGCAGATTGCTGTTTTTGGCCATCAGCACCATCTGGTCAGGGGCGACAAAGAGGATGGAATCGGCGCCCGCCTGCCGGTGTTTATCGGTGTCGCTGCCCGGCTTATCAAAGGTGAGGCCGGTCTCCTTGCTTGATTTGATGACCGCGACCCGGTAGCCGTCATCTTTGAGATGTTGCACCACCTGGGTGGCCAGGGTGGTTTTGCCGCTGTTGTGCCAGCCGATAAAAGTAACTATCTGGGGCATGGAAAATCCTCAAAAACGTGAAGAGACCCATAGTGAATTCGTCAGATGATTGCTGATTATTAGCAGAGTCGGCGCTGAACTGCAACAGTTAGATTTCCAAGCGGCACCAGATGTTCCAGGCCTTGTCGCGATCACGCACAGGATGGCGTTGAATGATAGGCGCGCCAAGGGTTTTCAGGCCGGGCATGGAGCTAAAAGGTGTTCCAGGCGCACACCGCCATGGGCGTGAAACCTTGGTTTTGCAAAAGCAGATCCAGGTGGGCAAGGCTGATTGCCGTGATGTCCAGATCGCTTTTTTCCAGATTGGCCGGCCGGTTGATGGTGATCAGATATTTCCGGCATTTGCCGCAGGTAAAGGCCTGCTCATTCTTTTCGTTGTCGACATACTGGTAGTTTGTTTCCTGCGGATTCTCATGGTCACAGGATGGGCACCTTAGCCGGGGGAACAGCCACTCATGGCTGCACTGCGAACACTGGAGCCATTTCTGCCCCTTTTCTCTTGTCACGGCCAGCATGGGAAAGCTGCCGCAGACGGGGCAGTAGCCCTTGTCCCAGGGAAGAGGGGCAATTGCTGCGGCCGCCTCCCTGGCCCGCTTGGTCAGGATGATCCTGGCCATGATGCTGATAAAGAAGCGCAATGCGCCGGGATCAATCGGGATTTTCTCCGCCCAGGCCTTGATCTGGTTCTCGTCAGGGTCCGCGGAAGAGCGGAAATAATCGTAAGGGTCAACCAGGCCGCCCTTGAGCTGTTCCGCCAGGCGTTCCATGTCCCCGGCAAGATGGGGAAAGCCTGTCCGGATTGCGCCGGTGACCGCCAGGGCCATTTCCTGCCAGGGGTCCTCGGGGAAGAAAAGCCGGCACTGCCGGATCAGGGGAATGCCCCCCCGGTATTTTACCTCGTCAACCGCCAAGGTTGTCCTGCTGTCCGCCATTTCCCGCAGCAGGCGGTTTTTTTCCAGGATAATGGGGCGGAAGGCATCGAGCATGGCCGCGATGTATGGTTTCTGCTCAATGATCTGGTCAATATCCCGGTTTACGGCAGATATCTCGTTGTTGTTTTTTCCCATGGTGCGGCAACCTTTTAATTTGTGGATGGAGGAAGTAATAAGGGAGGAACCGGAGCGCGTTTGAGGCACGCCCCGGTTGCTGAGGAATGAAAAACGTTACAGGCCTTTTTTCGGGTTTATCCCGGCAATGGGGTCTGCATCAGTGATGTCCACGCTGCTTCTCCTCGTCATAGACCACCAGTGTTCCGTCTTTCTCCATTTCTTTCAGCCATTTGGGGTGCTGATTTTTCAACCAGGCCCTGGTCACCCAGCCGGTGAGCATGGCCGGGGCGGAGCCAGGTACGCCAATGGTTGCCATGTACAGATGGATAAAGAAAAAGGGCAGGATCAGGACAAAACCCAGGGCATGGAGGACAAACATGATCCGCACCAGGCCGGTCGAGAAGCTTAAGGGGAACCACATGATCAATCCGGAAACAACCATGATCATCCCGTAACCCGCCACCACCAGGAAAAAGATTTTCTGTCCGAAATTGTACTTGCCGACCTCGGGCATCTTATCGACCCGCCACAGATAGCCGCCGAAGGCCTTGAGCCATTGCAGATCCTCGGGAAAGGAAAAAAGCCCGGCTTCCTTCCACCACATGCCGAAGGCAAACAACAGGGACACCCCGAAGAATAGCCCGCTGAAGTTATGCACGTATTTCAGCACGATCATGCCGCCCATGAGCTCGCCGATGAAATTAAGGGAATGATACATCATCCCCATGCCGGTGATACAGAGGAGGAGGCAGAACAGCGCCATGCTCCAGTGAACGACGCGTTCAAACGCGCTGCTTGCCTTTATCATGTCTTTTTTCATATCTCACCCCCTTTTTCGTTGCCATTTCCCTCATCCGGATTCTTCGGCCCATGCGTGATGTAGTGGAGGAACACTCCGGCCACCACGCCGCCGGTGGCAATAAGCCCCATTGGCTTCAGGACATCCTTCCAGGCAATGATGGACAGGGGCACAGCCGGCTTCTCCGGCAGTTTGTCATAAACCGCTGCTTTTTCCGGCAGCACGTAGATCACGTGGGTGCCGCCGACAAACTTGTCGCCATACACCGCCGCGTCGCCGCCCAGTTCCTTGGCGCGCTGATAGGCCTTCTTGAGCATCGCGTCCTTGGCGCCGATCTGCAGCGCGCCAGTGGGGCAGGAGAGAACGCAGGCCGGGGGCTGATTCGCCCGGAGCCTGGTCTGGCAGAGGTCGCATTTGTAGATCTTGTTGGTCGCGCTGTTAAATTTCGGCACTCCGAAAGGACAGGCGGTGATGCATTCCTTGCAGCCGATGCAGCGGTCATAGTTGATGCCCACGGAGCCGAAATCCGTGTGATACAGGGCTTCGGTGGGACAGACCTTGACGCAGGCCGCATCGGTGCAGTGCATGCAGCCATCCTTGCGGAACAGCCATTTCAGCGTACCCTTCTGATCGACATACTCCTGGAAGCGGATCAGCGTCCAGGTGTTCCACTGCAGATCCGGCGGGTTCTGGTAGCTGCCGGTGTTGCGGGTCTTGGAGGCCGGCAATTCGTTCCACTGCTTGCAGGCGACCTGGCAGCCGCGGCAGGCGGTGCAGCGGGAAATATCAATTAACTTTACGAGTTCTAATCCGTTCATATCCTTAATCCCCCTATATCTTAGCGATGTTAACCATGAATGCCTTATACTCGGGGCAAAAGGTATTAGGGCAACCGACGGCTATGGTCAGAAAATTGGCCGAATCGCCGGAATCTTCCGGGTAGAGCCAGCCGTAGTTAAATGGCAGCCCTACCTGATGCACAACCTTGCCCTCCACGATAAACGGCTGGAAACGTTTGGTGACCATGGCCACACACTTGACGCTTCCCCGGATGGAAGTCACGTTGACCCGTTCGCCGTTTTTGATCCCCAGTTGCCCTGCCAGTTTCTCGCCCACCTCCACATAAGCCTCGGGCTGCATCTCGGAAAGCCAGGGCTGCCAGCGGGTGAGGGCACCGGTGCACCAGTGTTCCGTGGCGGAATAGCTCGTGCAGACAAAGGGATACTTCTGGTCCGCATTGGCGACCTTGTCCAGATCGCTTTTGAAGATGGTGATGGTCGGATTGACCAGCTGGCCGGACAGAGGATTCTGCGTCAGGGGCCCTTCCAGGGGTTCATAGTGCTCCGGGAAGGGGCCCTCGACCATGCCGGCCCCGAAGATCGAGGCCACGCCGTCCGGCTTCATGATAAAGGGCAGCTTGCCTTTTTCCAGATCAGCCACCGGCGGCCAGGGGCCGTCGGCCACATCGCCGACCCACTTGTCACCCGTCCACTCCAGCAGTTTCATCTTGGGATTGAAAGGCTTGCCGGTGAGATCGCAGGAGGCCCGGTTGTAAATGATCCGCCGGTTCAGGGGCCAGGCATAGGACCAGTCGGGGTAGAGGCCGAGCCCGGTGGGGTCTGCCTTGCCGCGCTTGGCCATCTTGTTTTCTCCCTTCTGGTCGAAGCTGCCCGACATGACCCAGCAGCCGCAGGAGGTGGAGCCGTCGGCCATCAGCTTGCCGAAGGTCGGTACCAGATCACCTTTCGGATTGATCTCCTTGGTGCCCTTGGCCGCGTCTTCAATGACCACCTCTTTGACAAAGTAACCGTTGATCTGTTTGGAGGTCTTCAGCACGTCAAATTTACCCTTGGGGTCCCGGTAATCCCATTTCAGGTTGAGGATGGGTTCCGGAAACACGCCGCCTTCCTTGGCATAAAGCTCGCGCACGGCATCCATGATGCGCATGGTGATGTCGCCGTCCGACATGGCGTCTTCAGGAGGGTTGCCGGCCTTGTTCTTCCACTGGATCCAGCGGCCGCTGTTGCTTTGGCTGCCCTCCTTTTCCGGGCTGGCCGCCGCGGGCAGGAGGAACACCTCGGTTTCGTTTTTGTGGGGATCAACGCCCGGCCCTTTCCAGAAGGAGGAGGTTTCGTTGTCAAAGATATTGACGCAGACCAGCCAGTTCAGCTTTTCCAGGGCCTTGCGGGTCTTGGTCGTATTCGGGGCGCTGCAGGCCGGGTTGGTGCCATAGGCGAACATCCCCTTGATGCCGCCCTCGTACATCTTGTCGAACAGGTGCATCAGCGAGTAATGCTTGCCGTCGTCTATTTTGGGCAGCCAGGAGTAACCGAAGTCGTTTTCCGGCACGGCCTTGTCCCCGAAAAAGGATTTAAGGAAACTGACGGTGTATTTCGGATAATTCTGATACCAGTTGGCCGACTGGGGGGCGCTGGTCTTGGTGGTATACTTCTCCATATACTTCGCCAGGGTATCCAGTGAACCGGATGGCATTTTCAGATAACCGGGAAGGAGATTATAAAGAATGCACATGTCCGTCGAACCCTGCACGTTCGGCTCGCCGCGCAGGGCGTTGACCCCGCCGCCGCAGATGCCGATGTTGCCCAGCAGCAGCTGGATGATGGACATGGTGCGGATATTCTGGCTGCCCACCGTATGGTGGGTCCAGCCCAGGGCGTAGCAGATGGTGCCCGCCTTGTCCCTGGCGCCTGTTGCGGCGTATTCGTTATAGACCTTGAGCAGATTTTCCTTGGAAACGCCCGTGACGGAAGAAACCTTGTCCAGGGTGTAGCGGGAGTAATGCTGTTTCAGCATCTGGTAGACGCAACGGGGATTTTCCAGGGTCAGGTCTTGGACGGGGATACCCTTTTCGTCTTTTTCCAGGGTCCAGGAGTCTTTGTTGTACTGCCCTTTTTCCTTGTCGAATCCGGAAAAGAGCCCATCCTTGAATTCGTAGGTCGGATTGACCAGCATCGCTGCGTTGGTATAATGCTTGACGTACTCTTCCTGGATGAGATTGTTCTCGATAATATATTTGATCATACCGCCGAGAAAGGCGATATCCGTGCCCGAGCGTAGGGGGACATGGTAATCGCAGCGGGCTGAAGTTCTGGTGTAGCGCGGATCGACATGGACGATCCGGGCATTTCTTTCCTCTTTGGCGCGCAGGATCCATTTGAAGGCGATGGGATGATGCTCCGCCGCGTTACTGCCCATGATGAGGATGCAGTCACTGTTTTTTAAATCAATGTAATGGTTTGTCATCGAACCCCGACCGAACGACTCTCCCAGAGCCGCAACAGAGGGGCTGTGTCAGACGCGGGCCTGGTGGTCGATGTAGACCAGCCCCATGGCCCGGCAGGACATGCTGAGCAGCCAGCATTCTTCGTTGTTGATGTTCGAGGTGCCGAGATGGCCGATGGTCTCCACCCGGTTCACTTCCTGATCCTTGGCATTGCGGGTGATAAAGTCCTTATCCCGGGCATCCTTGACCAGGCGGGCGATTCTCTTCAGCGTCCAATCCCAGTCCTTTTCCTCCCACTTGTCGCTCTTCGGCGCCCGGTAATGTACCTTGCGCAGGCGGTGTTCGTTGGCCTCGGTCAGCCCGAAAAGGCCCGCTCCCTTGGAGCACAGCGATCCTTCGTTGATGGGATGGTCCGGGTCGCCTTCGATGTTGAAGATTTTCCCGGTAAGTTTGTCGGTGCTGCAGATCAGGCCGCAGCCGACGGAACAGTAACAGCAGATGGTGGTCGTCTGTTTGGCCGTGCGCAGACGGTCCATCTTGGTCACTTCCGCGGCATGCGCCTTCAGGGCAGTCAGGTCCAGGCCGAGTGTGGATAGAGCCACCCCCGATCCAATGGCGCCGGACATGGATAAAAATCCTCTCCTGCTGATTTCCATAAGTTTCCCTCCTTATGTTATGGATATGTAATTGCTGTTTTTTTTAATAGGTGCAAAAAAAGCAATTACGGATTGCTCAAGGCAGATCCTGTTGCCCGTCGGTTGCGGAGAAGGTGAGCGGAATCCGCGAAAGCCTGAACAGCATTGGCTTTTGGCTGGACTATTCTCACAGGGGCGGGGTGGGGAAGAGCACTCATACGCTTCCAAGGTTTGGCTGGCTGGTACAAGGTGAGCATTGCGGGCAAATCATTATGTCCAAACCTGCTGGCCGGTCAATTTGTTCAAATATGTTCCATTATGCGCGCAGTAAAAGACGAAATGCAATTATAAAAAAAATAATCATGTTCATTTCTGATGGGCTGGCCGTTATTAACAAGTGTTAAGTCTGGGCAGGATTAATTGTATAAGTAGAAATACCTAAAAAGCAAATAAAATATGTTTGAAAATAAAAGAATTTTATTTATCGCCTGTTATAATAGGTGCGTTGCAGCTGTTGTCAGTATGGCTGTTACAGGATTTTTTGACAGAGATACATTGTGATAGTGTGCTGGAGCTGCCTCTTTGGAGCGGTTGAGCGCGCATGTCCGGAAAGCGCCGGCGCGGGTTCTCCATCTGCCGGCACTGGTATTGGGGAGAAAAGAGAAATGACCGAGCGGGATTTGCGGCAGCAATACCTTGATCTCGTCTGCAGGGTTGACGAAGAGATAAAAAAAACAGCGGAACTGCATGGGGCCCGGCTGCATTGCGCGCCCGGCTGCTCACAGTGCTGCGCCATCTCATCCGTGCTGCCCCTGGAGGCGGAGCTGCTCCGGCAGGCCGTTGGCCGGCTGGATGGACAGGTAAAAAAGAAGGTACAGGCCCGGGCGGGGGCCCCCTCATGCCCGCTGCTGGTTGACCGGCTGTGCGTGGTGTATCAGCGCAGACCAATCATCTGCCGCACCCATGGTTTGCCCATTGCCTATGTGGATGATGAGCGGCAGGCGATAGAGGTTTCCGCCTGCCCCCTTAATTTTGCCGATGATTATGCTTTTGACCAGCGGGAGCTTTTTTTTATTGATCCCTTTAACGGGGAGCTGGCCAGGCTCAATGAAGAATACTGCGCCGTCCGGGGGATAAACAGCCGCAAGCGGGTGCCGATGGGGGAACTGCTGGATTGCGAAGTTGTGGAGGGAGGCAGTTGAGGTGCTGAAGCGGCCGGAGTTCGGATTGAAAGAAAGGCCCGGCCCTGCAACAGGCCGGGGCGGCTGTGCGTTTCTGATAACGCACAGCCGCCCCGGTAAAATTCCCGGCAAGGCCGTGGGCCTTATCTCAATCCGGGGATCTGATAGGTGTGGATGTAACCGATGACATGCAGGTCATCATCCCCCATGGCGGTGAAGCCTTTCATGTTGGAGCCGACGAAATCCCCACCTCCCTGGTAATGGGTGGCGCCGAAGACCTTCTCGTTTATGTTCACATCCGTCTCCAGCCAATCGCCGGAACCTGCCGAGGTCTCCACCAGAACCCGCACCGTGCCGTCATAGGTGGCCGGCTGGCCGCCGCCGCCCGGGGTCACGGTTTGACCGCGCTGGCGGAAGGTGTCGAGCCGGTGGTAGGTATTCATGTGGCTGTAATCAAAATAAACGGGATTCTTGCTGTAATTGATGGCATCCGGCAGCGGGTTGCCATCGGCGTCGTAGGCGCTGTAACCCACCACCTTGTTGATGCCCAGGATGGAGTTCATATAAACGATCTTGTCGGTGGTGATGGTGCCGCTCTTGTCCGCCGCTGAGGCGAAGAAGGTGGCGGCAAAGTCAAAGTCCTCAGCCGCGCAGACGTCCGCATCCGAGCGGGTGGTGATGCCGCTCCACTCTTCGCAGCCCGCGCACGGTTCAGCGGAAACCACCAGATTGCCCTCGGCGTCCGTGGTGGTGTAGTAGGTTGTGATTCCCGTGGCGTCCACCAGGTAGCCGAGCCCGAAACTTTTAACGTGTTCGATATCGATGGTCGGCCGCAGGTCCTTGGACGGCCCGTCTTCCAGCTCAACCTGTTTCCAGGCCGGGATGCCGCCGTTGAGCGAATGTTCAACCGGCATCCGGTCATCGGCCGGGGTGATCAGGTGGCCGTCCTTCATCAGCTTGACGTAGAGGGCGAGATTTTCTTTCGGCGAATCGATGGCCTTGACCACGGTTTCCAGCAGCAGCGGGTCGCCGTTCTCGTCGGCCAGGAATTCGTCGTAGATATCGGTGGTCAGCAGCAGACGGCCTGAGGCATCGATTTTCATGTCCTTGGCATTGTTGATGGCCCGGATGGCCTCGTCAAAGGAGTCATCCAGCACGGCATCCGGCGCCCTGCTCAGGTTGAGCCGGCCGAAATCAACTTCCTCGATCAGATCATCCAGGTAGACATCCACGTAAAAGGTGTTGTCGTTCCATGTTTCCGTCTCCGCATCAATAAAAAGCTCGTGGGGCACCTCGCATTCGGTGCGCTCCCAGGTGGCGTCATAGGTCATCAGCAGCGGCAGGCGGTTATTGTCGAGTCCGGTTTTTGCGGAAATATCCCCCCAGCGCTCATAATCGGCCACTGGCTGAAGGCATTGGCTGGGATAAGGGGAGGCATAGTAGATGTCGCCGGTCAAGGGGTTGGGGACATAGGCGCCGGTGTCCTCATCGGTGACGGTGTAGGTGGCGAAATCCTCGGTCAAAACTGGTTCGCCGCCCACCGCGGTGGCGGTTGTCCATTTCTGGCGCTGCACCGTGCAGGTGTTGCCGTTGGGATCGACCCACTCAACTTCTTCAAAGACGGGGTTGCCAGCCGCGTCAACCTCCGGCACCTTCTTGATCTCCCCGCCCTGGTAGCGGTAGAGCATATACAGGTCGCCGAACAGAGTGCCGGAATCAGACATTTTGTCCCGCAGGGGTCCTTCAATATCGCTTGGCATTCCACCGGATGACCCTTCTTCGCTGACTTCACTGGTTGATCCGCCGGAGGCCGGGGCAGTGACGGTGGTGCCGCTGGTTGTCCCGCTGGTTGTCCCGCTGGAAGTCGACACGGTGGTCGTGCCCGTGCTTGTTGAGCCGCCGGAAGTCACCGCAGTCCCGCCGCCAGTCCCCGCGCCTTTTCCGGCAAACACGGGTGCGGCAAATCCCAACAGGGCAAGGGCGGCAATGGAATAGGTCAGTCGATGCTGAATTCTCTTGATTTTCATACGTTTTCTCCTCTCTTGTCAATTCCTCGAATATTACTTTTAGTCATTTCCGTGCTACACGCGGTCTCTGTTTTTTCGGCATATCCGGACAAGTTGGCTGCCGGTAAAACCTTCTCCTTGAAAATACAGAGACATCTTTTGTTTTCTTTTCGCTCACGCTGAGAGCAACTCAGCCATCCGGCTCCGTTTCTCCGGCGCGGACCAAGTGAAATCCGCCTGGCCGCAGGGCCGTGGAGGTTTTGGCTTCAGTTATGTTGCCGTTGATAAAAAGGGTTGTTTGGGTAGTGCGATTTAACACAATGGGTGAAGAATTTGCCAGATGGAAAAAATTGTCCGGCAGAAAAACAGGAGAGATGAGGAGGAATGATGGCGCATTTCCACTACCTGTGAATTCGAAATGAAGGTAACTGCGCAGTCCCATTCCCTTCATGCATTGCAGATTTTCCTCCCCTTCCCGTTTGAAAAATCTGAAACAGTCATGAACCCTGCGGCGCAGCCCTTTACCGGTCATTCCCCTCAATTCTCCTTCCTTTTCCGCCTTCCCTGCGGAAAAGAAAATGGTGACGGCCTGTTTGAACACGCTCATCAACTTGTCAACTTCTTTATTGAGCAATAATCCTGCCAAACGGATCAGGGGGGCATTTTGTCAAGAATTTTTTCTGCTCATTCTTTGCCTGGCCTGTTATGTCAAGGGGTGCGCGGCTGCGGGGAAATATTTTTCTCCTTCTTGCGCTGGGGGCGGTCAATCTTCTTTTGTGGGGTGTTTTCCAGAATTCTGGAAGTTGATGTATTTTTTTCCGTTTTCCAGGATTTCCCATAAGGGTTACTTCGCATAACCGCTTAAGACATAAACAAAAAGCGGTCAAGCGATTTCTTTTCACTTCACCTTCACCTTTGCCGCCGGCATATGATAGAGTTACATTTATGGCAGAGCGTTCCGCCAGGCCAGGATGGTCATGGGCACCTTGCGGAGATAATTTTCGAATAAAAAAGGAGGGCTGGGGTTGACATGCGAAACATAGCCGGGATCTTCACCGTTTTGTGGATTTTGTTCTCATGCCCTCTTGCCGGCGCCCATACCGGCCCGCATAAAATCGGCATCCTGATGTGGCATGAGGCGCCCCATGATGAAAAGGCCCTGCAGGGGTTTATTGAAGGAATCCAGCTATCAGGAATTTCCTGCAAGATCGACCTGAAGCGGGCTTACGGTGATGAGGCCAAAACCAGGGAGTTCATTCGCCGCTGGAAGGAGGAAAAGGTGGACCTGATCTTCACCGTCGGCACCAAGGGGACCCTGTGGGCCATGGAGGAGATAACCGATATCCCCATTGTCTTCTCCGCCGTTACCGATCCGGTGGCCACGGGAATAGCCAAAAGCTGGCAGTCATCGGGCCGCAATATCACCGGCAGCAGCAATTGGATTGAGTTCAAAAATAAACTGAAGATCTTTAAAGAGGCAATCCCCCACCTGAAAACCCTCGGGGTCATTTTCCGCTCCAGTAATCCCGTTCCCCTTGCCGAAACCAGATGTGCCCGGGACTGTGCCGCTGATATGGGGGTCACCCTGAAAGAGGCGAGCATTGATTCGGCGGAGCAGATCGAAAGCGCCGTCAAACAGTTGCTTGACCAGGGCGTTGATGCCCTGTGGGTGCCGATCGAGGACCAGGTTTATAAAAATATGTCGCGGGTGGGCAAGGTGACCCGGCCGGCCAGATTGCCCGTGGTCTCCAGTACGGTTGAGGGGGTCGAAGATCCGCAGGAGGGAGGTCCGGTTGGCATGGTTTCCGTGACGGTGGATTATGCGTCCCTGGGCAGGCTCTGTGTTCCGGCGGCCATTGAGATACTGACCAAAGGCAAGAACCCGCAGGAAATTCCGATTGTGACATCGGACCGTTATTATATCACCATCAATGTCAATGCCGCCGATGCCATCGGCTACCGGCTGCCGCCGATTTTTCTGGCCAAGGCTGACATGGTCCTGCGGGGCTTTGCCGGACAAAAGATCGTGGTCAGCGGCACCGGTGACAGTCAGGCCTTGCTGCGGGAGGCGGCCAACACCCTGGAAGGCAAGCTTGGCGGCGGGGAAATTGATATCCCGGAAAGTATCGGCTCAGGCGGCGGGGTGAGAGCGGCGGCAGCCGGTGAAATTGATCTGGGCAGGGTTGCCCGGCAATTAACCGAGAGTGAAGAAAAACTAGGCCTCAACTTCAAGCCGTTCGCCAAATGCCCGGTTGTCTTTGTTGTCCATCCCAGTGTCACTCGGGTTGACAATCTCACCTCCGCAGAAATTGTCGGCATTTATTCCGGTAAAATTACCGACTGGAGTCAACTGGGTGGCGAGACGGGAAAGATTTATGCGGTGGGCCGGGAACCGGGGGACTCCAGTCTGATTGTTTTAAATAAGCAGCTTGCCGGGTTTAAGGACATTGTCAATCCCACGGCCAAGATCATCTATAACACCCCGGAGGCGGTGAAAACGATCATGAAACACCGCCGGACCATCGGCTATGTTCCCATGTCCATGGCGGTTGGTACGGATATGCGTATCCTGAAGGTGGACGGCATTTATCCCTCGGCTGAAAATGTCAGCAACGGCACGTATCAATTCGTCGTCCCCTTTGCCTTGGTCTACCGGGAGGACATTTCCGGCTTTGCCAAAAGATTTGTCGATTTTCTTGATAGCGATGAGGGAAAAAGAATAGTCAGATCCTATGGGGTTGTCCCCGAGTAAAGGGCTCTATAGGCATAACTCTCTATAAGGGCATGGGCGTGTTTCGATCAATCAAGACCAAAATTCTCGTATCGCAGATAGGGCTTGTCCTGCTCGTCTGTACTCTGCTGGGCTTTTCCAGCTATGTCCTAATGGTTGATTCCCTGAAGAAAACCCAGGAACAGCGTCTACGCAACATCGCCCAGGACCAGGCCCAGAAGCTCAGCGCCATGATTCAGTACAAGGAGGAAAAATTCAGAACCATGGCGACCAGTGAGGCCATCGAGGCCTACACCCGGGAATATCATGAGCCGGTACTGATCCAGCATTTTAACGGCTTTATGACGGAATTTCCCACCCTCGCCTATGTGCGCGAAGACGGGGTTGAGGAGATGAAGCTGGTCAACGGGGTTGAAAGGCCGGAAAAACTTGTTGACCTCAGCACAACGTTTCTCTTTGAAGAGGCAACCTGGCTGCCTAACGAGGTGATCTCCGTATTTCCCACTGCCGCTGGCCTGCCCGAGGAAATGGTGGTGCAGTTTGCCTACTGCCGGCAGAATTTTTTCGCAGAATTTGAAGGAGTGATCGTCGGTGGTATTCCCCTGATGGATTTCCTCAAGGATTTTCAGCAGTTCACTTTTGACGAAACAGGCTTTCTCATCCTGCTGGATGCTGCCGGCAGGATTATCTCCCATCCGCAACAGGAGAAAATCATGGGGAAGATAGCCGGCGATAACCCCCCGTCGGAAGAGCTGATTAGCCGGGCCAGGGAAATGCATGCCGGATTCCACCGGGCCAGCCTGCTGGGAGTTGATGGCTTCGTGGCTTACTCGCCGGTGCCGGGCGGAAAATGGCTGGTCATGGCCGTCCTGCCCTATGATAAATTCATGCGTGCGCCCAGCAGATTGCGCAATATGGTGTTTGCCATTTCCCTGGCTGTTCTCCTTGCCGCCATTCTGCTTTCCCTTTTTCTGGCCCGGGGAATAACCAAGCCGATTCTGCAGCTCAGCCGGGCGACCAGCCGCCTGGCCCAGGGTGACCTGCAGCAAAGGGTGGATGTCCGGGCAAAGGATGAAATCGGCCTGCTGGCTGAATCCTTCAACAACATGACCCGGGACCTGCATGATGCCATTGTCCTGCGTGACCGGGAAACCAGCGAAAGAAAATGGGCCGAGCAGGAAAGGCGGAAACTGGAAATCCAGGTGCAAAGGGCTCAGCGCATGGAGGCCCTGGGCACCCTGGCAGGCGGGGTGGCCCATGACCTCAATAATATTCTCGGGGCGATCATCAGTTATCCTGAACTGTTACTGCTTGATCTGCCCGCGGACAGCCGCCTCAGGGCGCCGCTGCTCGCCATCCAGCAGTCCGGGCACAAGGCCGCCGCCATCGTCCAGGATCTGCTGACCATGGCCAGGCGGGGGGTGATTGAAAGCACGGTGATGAATCTCAATCAGACGGTCAGCGAATACCTGCGCAGCCCGGAACATGAAAGTTTACGCGCTCTGCACCCGCAGGTTGTCTTTGCCACCAACCTGGCTCCGGATCTGCTGGATATCTGCGGTTCTCCGGTCCATCTGTCCAAAACGGTGATGAATCTGGTTTTTAATGCCGCCGAGGCCATGCCCGACGGCGGCGAGGTCATGATCACCACCAGCAACCGCTATGTGGACAAACCGCTCAGGGGCTATGACCATGTGGAAGAGGGCGAATATGTGATTTTTACCATCTCGGACACGGGAATCGGCATTTCCGCCCAGGATCTGGGCAGGATATTTGAACCTTTTTATACGAAAAAGGTGATGGGCAGAAGCGGAACGGGCTTGGGCATGGCGGTGGTCTGGGGCACGGTAAAGGACCATCACGGCTATATCCAGGTGGAAAGCGTTGAGGGCCGGGGCGCGACGTTTACCCTCTATTTTCCCGTAACCAGAAAGGGCAGGCCGGAAGATGAACGGGATTTAGCCCTGCGGGATTACATGGGCAGCGGCGAGTCCATCCTGGTGGTGGATGATATTAAGGAACAGCGGGAACTGGCAGCGGAAATGCTGGGGAAACTCGGTTACTTGATCACTGCCGTGGCAAGCGGGGAAGAGGCGATTGCCCATATGCGGGACAATCAGGTGGATCTGCTGCTCATTGACATGATCATGGAGCCGGGCATGGACGGTCTTGAGACCTACCGGAGGATTCTGGAAATGCATCCCGCCCAGAAGGCCATCATTGTCAGCGGCTTTTCGGAAACGCATCGGGTCAAGGAAGCAGAGAGGCTGGGGGCCGGGGCCTATGTCCGCAAGCCGTTTGTCCTGAAAAAGATAGGTCTGGCGGTGAAGGCGGAATTGATCAGCGCCCGCAGCTGAAGGCCCTGGAGAAGTAATGGTTATTTTGCGGCCGTGCCTAACGCCTTTTCCAGGGCCTCGGCGATGTGGTTCATGTTGGTGAAGTAATCCTTGGCCAGGTCATCGAGGGGAACCACCGCCCCATTGATAGCCTGGGCCACAGTCAGGGCGCTTTTCTGCGAGAACTGGGGCTGCACGAACAGCACTCTGACCCCCTGCCTCTTGGCCAGATCGATCAGGCTGGCCAGATGCCGGGCGCTGGGCGCCTTGCCTCCCGTTTCCACGGCAATCTGTTTCAGCCCGTACGCCTTGGCAAAATAGCCGAAGGCCGGGTGAAAAACAAAAAAACTCTTGCCCCGCAACGGGGCCAGGGCCTTGCTCAGTCTGGCATGCAGCGCATCAAGGTCGGCGCAGAAAGCGGTGAAGTTTTTTTCATAGAGCGGCTGGCCCTCCGGGTCAAGCTGAACCAGTGTGTCCTTGATGGTTTCCGCCTGTTTTTTGACCAGCAGAGGATCGAGCCAGATGTGGGGGTCGAGCTCCTCGCCGTGGTGGCCGTGGCCGTGTTCCGCCTCTGCTTCCTCATCCTGGGCCGTCATTTTTTCCAGGGTGATCCCATCCCTGGTGTCAACGATGGGCAGCGCGGGCATGGTGCTATGCAGTTTGGGCAGCAAACCGTTTTCAAAGGCGATGCCGATGCGGAAATAAACCCTGGCCTCGGCCAGCCTTGCCATCTGCCGCGGCGTTGGGGCATAAGTGTGCGGGCTTTGTCCGGGCTGGACCAGTACTTCCACCGCAACCCTGTCCCCGCCGATTTTCTCCACAAAAAAGGCCTGGGGAATAATAGAAACAAACACCGGGATTTTTTCCCGGCCGGCGGCCTGGGCCACCGGCAGGGAGAGGAAAAAAATAAGGGGGAGACAGCAGGCAATAATTTTTTTCAGGCAGGGCATGGCTGCATGCTAGCTGTTGCCCAGAAACGTTCTGGCGCCAATGAAGTGGGAGGCGAAATATTTGCTGGACAGAGAAGAGGTCTCGATTTGTTTTCCCTTGCGCGGGGCATGGATGAAGGTGTTGTTGCCGGCGTATATGCCCACATGGGTAATGCGTTTGCCGCCCCTGGTGGCGAAAAAGACCAGATCGCCTTTTTTGAGTTCGTCTTTGTCGACGGGTTTGCCGGAGTGAAACTGACTCTTTGAGGTGCGGGGCAGGTCAAGACCGTTCAACTGATACACGGCCATGGTCAGCCCGCTGCAGTCAAATCCATCTTCCTGGGATACCCCGCCCCATTTGTAGCGGATGCCGACGAATTCTACGGCGGTGTCGAGCAGTTGATCCCGAAGATACTCCTCGCCCAGCTCATCTCTCTTGGCCAGGGCGTAGGATTCCGGCGCGACGAGATAGTAGTCGCTGATGATGCCGGCGCGCAGAAAGTTCTCGGCCTGGCGGGTGGCCTCCTGCAGTGAGGGGTAATTGCCGAAGCGTACCTTGTAGAGGCCTGAACTGTGCCGGAAGAAGTAGGCGTTAAGCCCCTGATTTTCCAGTGTTCTGCTCAGGCGGGCAGCATGCTCCACATCGGTAAAGGCGCCGGCCTGGATGGTATAGCCGAGCCGGTAGCAATCGGATGATGGCGGGGCAAGGGCTGTTTTGACCGGGGTTGGTGAAAGGGTGCTGCAGCCGGTTGTCAACATGAGCTGGACAAGCAGCAGCAGGAAGAAAGGCCACAGGAAGGCCATATGCAAGGAGTGGTGTTTGCTTATCTTCATGATCCTCTTTTTTTTAAGGTTTACAAAAACTCTTATAACCGTTTGAATAAGTGTTCGTAAAGATAAAAAAATGCTATCAGTAAAAAAAATGGGAGAAGAGATGGCGGCTGACCTCCACGCCGTGGCAGCACAGTTTTTTGCCGCCCCGGCAATCAAAGATATACGGGAATACGGAACCGGCAGGGTCAACGACACCTTTCTGGTGACCGTAGCCGGGCAGGATGAACCCCGTTTTATCCTGCAGCGCCTCAGCTCCGCGGTTTTTGCCCAGCCGGAATGGGTTATGGAAAATCTGCGGACCGTCTGCGATCATGTGGCGGCTGAGCTGGCGGCCGAGGGCAATCCCGGCAGCTGGCGGATGCCGGTCATCCGGCAAACCCTGGCGGGCAGGGATTTTTACCGGGACCGGGACAACGGCTGCTGGCGGGTGCTGCATTTTATTGCCGGCTGCCGGAGTTTTGCCACGGTGCAGAGCCCCTTCCAGGCCGGTGAGGCGGGGCGCGCTCTGGGCCGTTTCCACCAGCTCATCAGCGGTCTTGAGCCGGCCCGGCTCCATGATACCCTGCCAGGCTTTCACGTCACCCCGCTCTATCTCGCCCAGTATGACCGGGTGGCGGCCGCGGCAGGCCGGCGGAACCCGGCGGACATCCGTTTCTGCCATGATTTTATTGCCCGGCGCCGGGCCTTGGTCCACGTCCTGGAGGATGCCAGAAAAGAGGGGAAGCTCTTCAGCCGGCCCATTCACGGCGACCCCAAACTCAGCAACATCCTCTTTGCCGAACGGACGGGCCGGGCGGTGAGCCTGATTGATCTTGATACGGTGAAACCCGGCCTCATCCAGTACGATATCGGCGACTGTCTGCGTTCCTGCTGCAACGGCCAGGGGGAAGAAGGCCCGTTGCCCGTTTCTTTTGACACGGAGCTGTGCCGGGAAATTCTGCGGGGTTACGTGGCAGAGGCCCGCGGTTTTCTCACTCCCCATGATTATGACTACTTTTATGCCGGGGCACGGCTCATCGCCTTTGAGCTGGGTCTGCGTTTTTTTACCGATTATCTGCAGGGCAACGTCTATTTCAAGACAGCATCGCCTGAGCAGAATCTTCAGCGGGCCCTGGTCCAGTTCTCCCTGGCCGAGAGCATTGAAAAACAGCAAAGGGAGATTGAGCGCATCATCGGTGATCTGACCTGACATCCTGGCAAAACATCTCTTGGCAATCGCCTGGCAAATTTGCTAGTCTATAAAAATGGTAAAATTCGGTTGTCAAAAGCGGAGGTGGCCCATGCATCGTATTGTGATTTTTTTGTTGCTGTTTATCCTGGCCGCATCCTGGCCGGTCTTTGCGGCGGATGATTTTGCCGGCAGCGTGAAAAATGTCCAGGGCAGTGTCTTGGTCAAGCGGCAGGATATGACACTCAGCGCCGAAAGGGGGATGAAAATCTATGCAAATGATGTGATCAGCACCGGCAAGGATGGCTCGGTGGGCATCATTCTGCGGGATAATACCATTTTTTCACTGGGGCCGGAAAGTGAGCTGGAGTTAAAGGAATATGTCTTTGTCCCGGATCAGGGTAGTTTTTACATGCTGGCGAAAATGGTCAGGGGGACATTCGTTTATGTGTCCGGGTTGATAGGCAAACTCTCGCCGGATTCCATCAAGATCGAGACGCCGGTGGGCACCATTGCCATCCGGGGCACCAGATTTGCCGCCAAAATTGCAGGTAATTGACAAGTATTGCCTCGTAAATGGTGATTTCATCAGAATTTCGTTATGAAGAAGGGGAGCACTTATGAAAGGTTTTGTTGCAATTGTGTCCTGCCTGGTTCTGCTGCTTCTGTTGTCCGCCTGCGCTTCGCAAAAAAGCATGATTGTTCTGCTGCCGGATCAGGACGGTAAGGTGGGGAGCATCGAGGTAACCAATGCGCAGGGCAGCCAGGTGGCGGATAAGTCGGGTGAAGGTGTTACGGTGGACGGCAGCGGCAAACCCCAGGCTGCCCCGCCAATGAGCGAGGAAGAGATTAAAGCGACCTTCGGCGCGGCCCTTGCCGTTGAACCCCTGCCGCCCCAGAGCTTTCTTCTCTACTTCAAGACCGACTCCTTTGACTTGACCAATGGCTCTGCCGCCCTGCTGCAGCCGATCCTGGATGTCATTAACAAAACCCAGTCGACGGATGTCAGCGTCATCGGCCATAGCGACCGGTCCGGATCAAAGGAGTACAATCTCACCCTTTCCACCAAACGGGCCCAGACCGTGCGCGACCTGCTGGTGGGAAAGGGGGTCGACCCCGCCATTCTTGCGGTAACTTCCTATGGCGAGGCGAATCCCCTGGTGCCCACGCCAGACAATGTCAAGGAGCCGAAAAACAGGCGGGTTGAGGTTATCATCAGATGAAATCCCCCGGCCGGCCCAGCCGCTGGCAGGGGGTTGTTTTTCTTTCCGGTTTTCTTGTCACCCTTCTTTTTTCCCTCGCCTCCATCTTCCCGCCGCCCTTTCTGTCCCTGGTCGGGCTGAAGGTTTACGACTCCATGGTGCGTTCCCTGCCGAAAAGCGAACCCGGCTTACGGCCGGTGATCGTTGATCTGGACGAAAAATCACTGGCCGGGTTCGGGCAGTGGCCCTGGCCCCGCTACCGGGTCGCCCTGCTGCTCGACAAGCTGCAGCGGCTGGGGGCGCAGGCCGTCGGTCTGGATATCATTTTTGCCGAAGCGGACAGGACCTCGCTGCTGATCCTGCAAAAGGAGATGGAGCGCGATCTGCGGGTTCGATTTTCTCTTGCCGGCCTGCCCCAGCCCCTGCTGGATAATGATCTGGCCCTGGCCGAGGTGCTGCGGCAAGGCCCCTTTGTCCTGGGATACAAATTTACCTTTGCGGAAAATCAGGCTCCGGACAAAGAGGAGTTTCTCCAGCCGCTGGATGCCGTCATGCCCCAGGGCAGTAAGGCTGCCGGCTATGATTTTCTCTTTGCCGCCCGGGACGCCACGGTGAATATCCCCCAACTCAGTGCGGCGGTAAATGCCTCGGGCTTTGTCAACTATCCGGCCGATGCCGATGGGGTGCTCAGGCGGGTTCCCCTGCTGCTGCGTTACCGGGACAAGGTTTATCCCGGTCTGGCCCTGGCCACGGTGCTTAAGGCCTGGGGCGTAAGGCAAGTCAGCCTGGACATACAGGCCGGGGGGCTTGCGGCAGTGGTCATCAATGGCCGGCGCATTCCGGTTGATGCGGTGAGCAATCTTCTGCTCGCCTATCAGGGGGCAGGCCACTTTTTTGATTATCTGTCCGCCGCGGATATCTTAAACGATGCCGTGCCCAGGGAGCGGGTGGCGGGCAGGATCGTGCTGGTGGGCACCTCGGCCGCCGGCCTGATGGACAGCCACCCCACCCCGCTTGATCCCCTCTACCCTGGCGTGGAGGTGCATGCCACCATCATCGACAACATCACCAACGGGCATTTTCTCGTCCGGCCGCTGTGGGCCGGAGGCTTTGAGTTCGCCGCCCTGATTGTGCTCGGCGCTCTGTCCACCCTGCTGCTGGCCAGGGCCAATGCCCTGGTCAGCGTCTGTTTTCTGGCCATTGGCTGCGCCGGGTTAGGGTACGGTTCCTTTATCCTGCTGGAAAAACAGGGGATTTTTATTAATCCGCTTTATGGCCTGCTGGTTCTCGGGGTTAATTTCGCTGTTTTGAGTCTGCTGAAGTTCTGGCGGGAGGAAAGGGAGGTCAAGAAACGGGGCCGGGAACTGCTGCTGGCCCAGGATACCACCATTCTCAGCCTGACGTCCCTGGCCGAGACCCGGGACAATGAAACCGGGGGCCATATCCAAAGAACCCGGCACTATGTGCGGGTCCTGGCCGAGCAGCTGAGCAAGCATCCCGGATTCAGGGAGCGCCTCGATTGGTCCACCATTGAGATGCTCTTCCGCTCCGCCCCCCTGCATGATATCGGCAAGGTGGGCGTGCCCGACAGTATCCTGCTCAAGCCCGGCAGGCTATCGGCTGAAGAGTTTCGCGTGATGAAAGAACATTGCCGTTTGGGTTATGACACCCTGGTCAAGGCGGAGTCGCTGCTGCAGGATGGCAACGGCTACTCGTTTTTGCGCCTGGCCGGGGAGATCGCCTACAGTCACCATGAGAAGTGGAATGGTACGGGTTATCCCCTTGGCCTCCAGGGCGATGCCATTCCCCTTGCCGGGCGGCTGATGGCCCTGGCTGATGTCTATGACGCCCTGATCAGCGCCAGGTGCTACAAGCCTCCATTCCCCCATGCCGAAGCGGTGGAAATCATCAAAAAGGGGCGGGGCAGCCATTTCGACCCGGATGTGGTGGACGCCTTCCTCGCCCTGCAGGAGTCATTTCAACTCATTGCCCGGCGTTTCTCCGATGATGAGCCGGGCGGTCAATTCTCCGGCCAGGCCTCTGCCGCCGGCAGGGCCAGGGACGGCGCCGGCCCGGCGGAGCAAGGGGCAGGGCCTATTGCAGGGCCTGGCTGATCCGTTCCATGGCTTTTGTGACGTTTTCGTGGCTGTTGAAGGCGGACAGCCTGATATAGCCCTGGCCACATTTGCCGAAACCGGCCCCTGGCGTGCAGACCACGCCGGCCTTGCTCAGCAGCATGTCAAAGAATTCCCATGAATCACGGCCCTGGCCGTCAATCCAGATGTAGGGGGCGTTGTCGCCGCCCACCGACGCAAAGCCCAGGGCGGTCATTTCCTTTTTGATCAGGGCCGCGTTGCGCAGGTAATAGTCGGTGAGTTCCCTGACCTGTCGCTTGCCGGCGTCACTGTAGACTGCCGCGGCCGCCTTCTGCACCGGGTAGGAGACGCCGTTGAATTTGGTGCAGTGGCGGCGGTTCCACAGGGGGTGGAGGAAATGCCGGTTGCCGGCGCGGTCGTAGGCCACGCATTCCTTGGGCACCACGGTATAGGCGCAGCGGGTGCCGGTGAACCCGGCGGTTTTTGAAAAGCTCCTGAACTCGATGGCCACCTCCCGGGCGCCTGCTATCTCAAAGATCGACCGGGGCAGGGACTCGTCGCGGATAAAGGCCTCGTAGGCGGCATCAAAGAGGATCAGCGCCTGGTTGGCCCGGGCGTAATCAACCCAGGTCTTGAGCTGCTCTCTGGTAATGGTTGAGCCGGTGGGGTTATTGGGAAAGCAGAGGTAGATGAGGTCCACCGGCCGGCCGGGCAGGTCCGGCACGAAGTTGTTGGCCTTGACCGAATCAAGATAGCAGATGCCCTGGTAACGGCCGTCGGCAAACACGCCGGTGCGTCCGGCCATGACGTTGGTGTCGAGATAAACCGGATAAACCGGGTCGGGAATGGCGATTTTCACCTCGGTGGCGAAGAGTTCCTGGATGTTGCCGGTGTCGCATTTGGCCCCGTCGCTGACAAAGATTTCATCTGCCTCGACATTCGCCCCCCGGCTGCGGAAATCGTTTTCAGCAATGGCCTCCCGCAGGAAGGCATAGCCCTGCTCCGGGCCGTAGCCGCGGAAGGTCGCCTCACTGGCCATCTCGTCAGTCGCTGCATGCAGGGCCTCGATACAGGCCGGCGGCAGGGGGCGGGTCACGTCGCCGATGCCCAGTTTGATGATCTCCCGGCCGGGATTGTTCTGCTGAAAGGCTGCCACGCGTTTGGCGATATCGGAAAACAGGTAGGAGGCCTGCAGTTTGAGATAATTTTCATTAATGGTGATCATGTTTTTCCCCGTGTGTTTCGTTGACTGACGGATAATGAAAGGCAAACTGCTGATCTATAAAACAAAGTCCTTTTTCTGTCAATTGCGGCATTGGAAAACGTGTAAACGATAATTTCAGACAACATGACCTCGGTATATATTTTGCCGGGATATCCGAATTGCAGTTCGCGAAGAGTGCCTAAAGTACTTCAAGTATTTTATACCCGCAAGGGGCACAAGGGCACATTAATGGTAGCAGGACAGAATCCCAGCCGGTGGCATAACCTATTGAAATTACGTATTGGCAGTCAAAGAAAGTTGCGGTGAGGAAAAAAGGCAGGTATGCTGGCGGTTTCGATTTTTTATAGGGGCCGCCATGCGGCAGATTCTGTTTAAGCAATCAGGTGTAGAGAGATGATCACATTACTCGATTACGGGGCCGGCAATGTGCGCAGTGTGCGCAATGCCATCAGGAAACTGGGCTTTGAGGTGCAGGATGCGACCTGCCCGGAGGATATCCGGCGGGCGGAAAAGCTGGTCTTCCCAGGGGTCGGCAGTTTCGGCAGCGCCATGGAGCGGCTGCAGCGCATGGGCTATGTGGAGCCCCTGCTGGCCCATATCAGGGGCGGCAAGCCCTTTCTCGGCATCTGTCTGGGCCTGCAGACCCTGTATGAGGGCAGCGAGGAGACCCCTGGCGTGGCCGGGCTCGGCATCATCCCCGGCCAGATCAGCCGTTTCCGGCCCTCCAATCTTTCCGTGCCGCAGATCGGCTGGAACGGCATCAAGGTCAGAAAACAGTCACCCCTGTTTACCGGCTATGCCGGGGAAAAACTCTATTTTGTCCACTCCTTTCGGGCCTCAATGGCTGAGGAGAGCCGCGACTGGGTGCTGACCACCACCGATTACGGCGAGGAGTTTGTCAGCGGCGTCCAGAAAGGCAATGTGGCGGCCTTCCAGTTTCATCCGGAAAAAAGCGGCGAGGCCGGCCTGCGGATTCTGCAGAATTTCCTGGAGCTGGCGGATTTCACCGCTGCCGCACCGGGCACGGTTGCCAATGCTGCCGGCGAGACCAAGCTGGCCAAGCGCATCATCGCCTGCCTGGATGTGCGCAGCAATGACAACGGGGATCTGGTGGTGACCAAGGGCGACCAGTACGACGTGCGGGAAGAGGGCGAGGTGCGCAACCTGGGCAAACCCGTGGAGCTTGCCCGCCGCTATTTCGAGGAGGGGGCCGATGAGATCACCTTTCTCAATATCACCGGCTTCCGGGATTTCCCCTTAAAGGACCAGCCCATGCTGGAGGTGCTGCAGCAGACCTCGGAAAATGTCTTTGTGCCGCTGACCATCGGCGGCGGCATCCGCGAATTCACCGATACCGAAGGCCGCCACTATTCGGCCTTGGACGTGGCCTCGCAATATTTCCGCAGCGGGGCGGACAAGATCTCCATCGGCAGCGATGCGGTCTACACGGTGGAGGAGTATCTAAAGAATAGGACCAAAACCGGCAAAAGCTCCATTGAGCAGATCTCCATTGTCTACGGGGCCCAGGCCGTGGTCATCTCCATTGACCCGAGAAGGGTCTATGTGAAAAGCCCGGAGGAGACAACACATCATACCATTGAAACCGCCTTCCCCGGACCAGAGGGGGAGCGCTTTTGCTGGTACCAGTGCACGGTGAAGGGCGGCCGGGAGGGCCGGGACGTGGATGTGGTGCAGCTGGCCACGGCCTGCGAGCAGCTTGGGGCAGGCGAGATCCTGCTCAACTGCATCGACAAGGACGGCACCAACAGCGGCTTTGATATCGAGCTGATCAACCAGGTGCGCCGGGCGGTCTCCATCCCGGTCATCGCCTCAAGCGGGGCGGGCAAGGTGGAGCATTTCTCCGAGGTCTTTGCCGCCACCGATGTGGAGGCGGCCCTGGCCGCCGGCATCTTCCACCGCCGGGAGGTGCCCATTGCGGCGGTGAAGGAACACATGCGAGAGAAGGGGATCGAGACGAGGTAAAGGGAACCTTGAAACAGCTAGTGGCTTTGCCTTTTGCATGATTCATGCAATATAGAATATGATTGGAAATTCTTAACGGCTGAAGCAAAAGCCGACTCATCAACGGATGGAAAAATGCAAATGTGGATCATTCAAAGAAAATTTATCATGAGCCTACGGGCGATTATAATTCTTATTTGCATCCTGCTGTCTGGGTTGTTTATCCCCAGGGAAATTCGGGCGGACCTCAATAAGGACCAGACCCAACTCCAGGTATTGCAATCATTAAACCTGATTGCGGTCTCTTTGACCCATATCATGACGTATAATGACAAGGTGGTTCTTGATCAGGAATACAATACCATCATCAATAACTTGAATTTGAGCAATATTCCAGACGCCGACATCATAACATTGCTTCAGGAACTCATGGACCTGCTCATAAGTTCGAAAATTCAAGATCATGAAAGGGATTACATCCTGACCCGCTTTGATAAAAATGTCCAAAACGAGCTTAAAAATAGAGTGAGGTCGCGCATTTTCAATACTGACATGGTTCTCAACCCTTATGCGGGCGTTTTAACTGCAGTACTTTCCACTGGGTCCTTTTACTTTAATTACCGATCCCAAATGGATGCATACGCTAAAGAGAAAGAGGAAGGAAAATGGGCAATTGAGGCAAAAACCATGCAGGACATCAACAGTTTTTACAAAAAGCTGCTGAAATATTCCTGGGAGTTGATGCGGCGATATAATTTGCCTGACGAATGGAGATTGAATGAAAAACAGCTCATCGATTATACTGATATTTTAAAGGAATCCGACCTTGAACGGCGGTATCGCAAATTGAAGCGGATTGAAAATAGTTTCCAAAAATTCCCGCCCTACTGGTATTACCGTGGTCAAGCGGCCCAGGAAATTGGTAAAAATGACGAGGCGATTGATTGTTTCAATCAATTTCAGCAAATCAATCAGAGGATCTTGAGAAAGGATCCGTATGCGGCCTCGGTTGCCATGTGCAAAACCATGTTGAAAGTGGAACAGTCAGATCCTGCCATGCTTAAAAGCGATTTGGATCTGATTTTAGCCAATTCAGATGATGCCGATTGGGGGAATATCCTTTTTGCGGCCCTTCAGTATGGACGGATGGGCGATTCTGACGCGGCGGGCAAGCTGATTTTACGCAATCTGGATAACGGGCATATCGCATTTATCGACTCTCCTGATATGATTCGGGCAGTCGGTCCGGCTTTGCTGCTTAATGCTCGAGTCGATGTTTTCAATCGCATCATGGATATGGTGCTGAAAAACGATAAGGTGAAGAATTACGATCTGCTGTGGCTCTATGGGCAAATTCAAAACAGTGATATCTTAAAAAAAATACAACCTGAATTTGACCGTGTGTTGCTACAGGTTGCGGACAAGTCCCTTCTCAACCCCCTCAATGTTTTTAAGGGCGACAATATTACACTTTTTTTGCCTACGCGCTGGATGGCTGAAAATTCCCTGGTGACGTTGCGTTTAAAGAATGAGGACGGGGAGAAAGATTTCTATCCTGCCGATGCGGCCGTGATGCCCGGCCTTCCGGAAATGAGTGTGCTGACCTTTAAAGACGTATTTCCGATCAAATCTTTTATAAAGAAAAAACGTTCTGCGGAGATCTCCATCGCTCTTATTCGCGAAAAGCTTGCGGCGGACAAAACCGAAACAGAAGGCTACGATATAGAAATGGTCTTCAAATCCCAAATCATTCGATCCGACGAGCAATTAGCCAAAACGATAAAGTATACCAATAATCTCTTCAAAGTTGGCACACCTAGCATCGAAGCTGAAAAAAAGAAAGAGGATTCAGACGACTTGACCGTTTGGTTCAATAAAGAAAAAATCATCCTGAACGGTGAGACTTTCGGGTGGAACGATGACGGTATCACCAAAATCAACACCGAAGGCAATCTGCCGAGCTCCTCATCCCTGCTGCCCCCTCCGATATTAGAGCATCATCTCTCCCCTGTGCCAGCCCGCGATGAAATACAATCACAGGCACTGGATGACAGGAGAAAAGAGGTTAAAAAAAGACTGGTTCAAACTGGGATTTAGGGAGCAATGGAACGTTTTTGTGAAGCTTCGCATAAATGAAGCTTCGCATAAATGTAGAGAAGTGGCTCTGAAAATTTATACAAGGCCACAAGGTGGAAATTCTACTACGAGCACAGACAACGAAAGGCTTCAAGCAGGAGCAGAAGATAGCAGAATGAGGTTGGTTGACAGTGAGGATACGATAGTAAAATGGTGCGCTGTTACAGTGGCCCCTCACTCGGGGTGGAGAGAAGATTTTTTGACTTCGAATGGACAGTAGACACCTCTCCCTGAAGTCAGTTTGACTTCTTCAGAGGTTCGGTGTGGCAATCTTAGGGACTGGAAGGCAGCGCTCAATGGCATTTCAACTAAATATTGGGCCCTTTTTTTAGGTTACACTTTCTGCACAATATCTGAATATTATCCTTTTGATTTGATCCTCCTTTTGAAAAAGGAATTTTATGGTCATATTCTAAATATTCCCTAGCTCCACATTTTACGCATCTGCGTCCATCTCTAGTCATAACAATTTTTTTTACCTTTTGGGGAACATGCCTACTTTGTGGCGCTGTTTTTTTATTTTGAGCTGATGGCTGGGAAGGAATTGAATTTAATCTTTTCTTGTGTACATCTAGATCTGAAATTGTATCTTTATATTCCTCAAAAACTTTTTCCTTGATCTCTTTTTTTTGTTGATCTGATAGTATATACCCTTGACGACGTCGTAAACTTCGCTCTTGTTCCTCTATTACATGAAATATTGCAATATTTCTTTTTACTTCTTCCAGTTCATCAATATTTTTTTGATTACGCATTACATCTTCTTTAATATCTTTTTTTTGCTGATCTGTTACCTTGTATCCTTGTTTAAAGCGTAAATCTCGTTCTCTTCGCTCTATCTCATGGTTTATTTTAATATTTTTTATTATTTCATGAGGTTGATCATTTTTATTATTATCTCGAAGTGCTTCTTCTTTCTCATTTTCCGCCCGAGCTACCATTAAATTTGGTGTTTCAAGCGATTTCATTTGATCAGGATTCTCACAAAATTCAGTTTTATTTTGATTGATCAATGCATTATTTTTGCTTGTATTATTTCCATTGCTCTTATGAAAAAGATTAATCAAGCTTAACATATGAAAATGTTTCAATATTCTGGAAATTTTTTCTAACACACTTTTAATCATTGAGCAGGATTCCGAGGCTAAAACTCTATGTCAACTTATTTTGTTTTTTATCCATCCGTGCCTAGGCCTGCTCATTACCCACAAATATTTATATACATAGATATCAATTGGTTACGAACATTATGCAATACCGCCATGCTGGTCTCACTTTATATAGAAACAAGCACTTACGGGTTAGATTCTTTTTGACTTTCGACTTATTGGTAATGGGCAGGGCTAGGCATGCTATTTTCATAATTATATTCCTACAAATGTTGATGACTAGTTGCAAAAAACAAATGTTGTTTAGAACAATATCAACCAGTTATACTCATGTCAAGAAACCAGAAGGACAATCAATCTTGGAACGTGCACCACTTTCCACCTGCATAAGAGTCTCGACAAGGCTATCTAGGTCGAGTATAGACTGGATCATGTCAACGAGGGCAAACAATATCACTGGCAGGCCATTCTGATCACGACCGAGAATGCCCAAGTCCTGTTCTACTGCCTTCCGCTTGTTAGGATCTCGGTGGTACTCGTAGGAATTGAGCCAATCCATTACCATTGCCACGGATAGCGGCGATCGCCCTTGGCCATCGAAGCTGATCTTACACTGCATTGACTTAAGTGAGAATCCGTCGTCAAGTAGACCGATATGCATGCAAAACGCTCGATGATCGAGTCTCCGCTTCAGGATATTTTTAATCTTATGGAAATAGTATGCTTCCTTGTTCAAAACGAAAGGACGAAGCCTCAAAAGCATCGTCCCTACTTCCTCGAAGTCGACTAGCTTTGCATTTGACCGAAGCGGTTCTCTAACACTACACGTGAAAGAAATCTGTCCCCCACGTTCATTTTGCACAAACCGTGTCGATCGTAGGCGCTCAACTTCGTCGTGAAAAGACACAAGTTGGGTCCATTCCTCTTTGGGAATTTCAAACGACACCGATTCGCGTTCAGGACCATCCGACGATATGAGAGTGACTTCTATTTTTACCATTTCAGCCAGTTTTTACTTGTGAAACGTAGAGCGCACCAGCGCACTTTAGTGCGTCCGAGTGGCGCGGTTGGTTAAATGCATAAGGCCCTAACCTCAAATTCGGTATTTAGTTTTAGCATACTGAATGACCCTGTCCGCAACTGGCTTGCACGCTGCGGCAGATACCCCACTACACCGAAGATTTGCACTTGACCAGTTGCAACCGTTTTCATCCGTATCTGCAAGGGCCTGTACGCTAGTGAACCTACAATCCGTGTAGTCACCCTCCTTATGCAACTCGGCGTTCAGTATTTCTAGCAGTTTTGACTCAGACACTTTTTCTAAACTCATAGTTCCCTCCTTGGCATTTAAAACGAATTAAGAGTTTTTACGGCGCGTAGCCGACGTCAAAACTCTGGTAGAACTGAACCGCCGAAGCGGGCCTCGGACCCCCATCATTATAAAGGAATTTTTACCCCGATTTGCTCTTGTCAAAAAAAAGGAGTAGCACTTTTATCGAGAGGTGACAAGCAGGAATAACTGTACTTCAATTGAGATTTGTCATGGCAAGGAAAAGAGTGGAAAGAATACAGCAAGTAAACATTATTCCTGATTCATTTTAGGTTGCGCCGGATTAAATTTTACAAAAACGATTCGGATTAATGCCATTCAAAGGGTAGTATCAGGAAGGGGTCAACTCCAAAAAGGCTAACAAAAGACAAAAGCAGACTCTGACCCCATTTTCCCCTCGGTGCCGCATGGGTTGCATCATGAAGTTGCGTGCCGAACTCATAATGACCTCCCGGGGTAAACATGCTGCTAAAAAATCGCCAGGAGGAGCTGCAATCCGACACAGGCCAGGGCTATCGCCAAGCCGCGGATAATCAACATTCCTTTCACCCGGGCGGAAAGCATCGCTCCCACTTGCGCCCCAAGCAGAACACCAATGGAAAGGCCGATGGTCCGGTGGATACCGCCATGCGTAAAGGAACCGCTGACGATATGGACAATTGTCCCGGCCAGCGCCATGATTGCCAGAATAAAGTGTGAAGTGGCGGTCGCGATATGCACGGGGAACTTCAGAACACGAACGAGTATCGGCACATGAATGATGCCGCCGCCGATACCAAGCAAACTCGACACATACCCGACAAACAGGCTCAACTCCACTCCGAGCCGCAGATTACAGGAAACCTGATGCGCGGTTTCGCTTGTGGCAACCTCATCTCCGGCAATGTGTGGCTTGTTTTTTTCCCGGGAAGCTTTCCCATGCTCGATGGTCTGAAACAAGAGATAGGCCGCCGCCGCGATCATCATCACTCCACTGACGGCATCAAAGATGTGGCGAGGGATATAGGCGGTCGACAAGGCGCCGAGGACAGCTCCCGGCACGGCGGCGGCGGCAAACAGCAGCCCGGATTTATAGTCGATGCGCCTCATCCGCGCATAGGCCCACGAGCCTGAAAGGGCATTGAAGAACACGACAGCCAGCGAGATGCAGGTAAGTGTTTCCGGACTCGTGTGGGGATACATCAGAAGCAGCACGGGCATCAAGACAAAACCACCGCCGGCCCCGATCAGCGTGCCAAGGGCACCCAGCACCAACCCCATCGCAATAAGCCCAACATATGATTCCATTGATTGACCCTCGTCTATTTTCTCATCATTTACGCTGTACTGTTTTCAGGGCAGAATACCTGCGTTTGTTGTCTGTTAATACTTGCCCCAGCTCTATATCAGCTGCAGGCTTATCATTCGGACCTCCATTGAATGCAGAATATAAATCAGATATAGATCCGAATTTAATATCTTTCAAGCAAATCCCGGTTTCAAGAGCGACCGGAACTCAGCTGAAAATGAAGCGGATCACCTTGCCGCGATCAGCCGTCTTTGCCGGCGATGGTCCGTGACCGCCGATAATCGCGTTTATCGGAAGAGCAGGCGTTGATTTCTGCGATGCTTGACGCTATAGAGAGAGAAGGTTTAGGGAAAAGCAATGAAGCCACGGCTGCTTCTCACTGATTTTAATCTGCCGGGAATGAACGGCGAAAAACGATACATGAAATGAACCCGGATCAGAAAATAATCTCAGGCGCCACGCGCTCATTAGCGGATTTTTATCCTCATGCTTTATAATGCCATGGTGACAAAAGGAGACAACCCCGCTTTTGTCCGGGTTATAAGCGGAGCTTTGGCATCGGGGGCATCCTCGTCTTTCTTGACCGTTGACTCCCGGGAAATCCATCAGCAGGTAAGAGAATTGGAAACTTTGGCCTCAGGCCTGGCAGGTTGTTATAAAAATAATGATAACGCCGGGTTCATCGGGTTGATAGATAGATTGCTGGTTAAAATAAGAAAAGAGTGGAGGCCGGCGGAAGGTGAGGGCAGGTTTTGGGCGATCTGCGCGGATACATTTGCTCCGACGGAAAATATCAATGCGCACCGCGACGCCTATAAAAAAGTGGACATCGTGGCAGCGGCCTCTAATCTGCTCGGCTGGTTCTCGGATAACCCCGAAGATTTTGCCCAGGAAAGGGATGATTCCTTCGGCAGGTTTCTCGGGGTATTGGCTGGCATCGCCCAGTTGTTAACCCGCGTGGCTTACGCTGCGCAGGTTTACACTGTCAGCGACGGGGGCATGGAGTTGCTGGCATCCGGGTTGACAGAGCCGGTTCCCGCGCCATGGCCGCCTGCCGGGCATGTTGGTTTCAGTAAAGAATTCAGGCAGGTCATCGTGGGGCGCTTTATGCAGTTATCGTCTCAAGAGGGAGGCCTAAGCCCTGAGGAGCGGGAAGCCGTTTACCGGATTGCCGCGCCGGAAGTCTTTAATGATGTGGATTGGCGCACGCAGGACAGGCTGCAGCAATCCGGTTTGCATAAGATGGAGAAATTTCTGGAAGATTTGGCGCGGCAATTAAACCCGTCGAAAGCGGCCATGAAAAAAATCCGGCAGGATATTATCAGCCACATTTTTTCCCTGGGGCCGTTGGTTTTGCGACACGGCATCAAGGGGTTGGCGGATGAATGCAGGGATTTTTCCGTCAAATCAATAAAGAAAAAACCGGCAGGCAAGGATGCTGCGGAAAAGAAAGGGCGATTGCCGACTGTTTCTTTGGATGTGGTGGAGAAGGCCAAGGGCCATCCGGTTGAGTCATTAAGCGAATTAAGGGAGCTTAAAAAGAATGTGAGAGTGGTGGTACGCCACCTGGCAGCCAAGTATCCGCGCGGAGGAAAATCCGTTTTGCTGCACCTGGAGGCTGTTTCAGGGCTTGCCAAGAGGCTGGCGAAGGCATATGGATTTGACCGGAAAACGGTGCTTATTTTTGAGATAACGGGCTTGATACATGACATCGGCAAATTGCAAAGCGAAGAGATACAGGCGGTCCTTGTCTTTGGCGAGAATCTGAAAAAGGCGGATTTTACCCAACGGCAGTATCGCTTCTGGGACAGGCATGAGATCATTTCGCTGAAGATGCTTACGAGTACGCACGAGGACTGGGTGTGGCTGAATATTCCCCTGCGGTGTCATATCCTTATGCTGGGCGTGGATAAATTCAGGGCCATCATGCCGGAGATAAGCCAATATTGCGAGTACTCGGAAGAAGAGCTGAAGATGATGGCTGCCTCTTTTCGCATATGCGACAGCTTTGCCAGTTGCACGGAAAAGGTGCATCCAAGCGATAATAAAATACAAAGTACGGAAGATATCCCGGCGTGGGTCAGGGATGCCATGACCAGGCCGGGGCAGTGGGCGGAAGGAATGGATGAGGAATTTATTATCCGGTTTTTCCGGAAAGAGTTTGCCCGCAGATCGGCGGGAAGCGCGGACCGGGAAATCGGTGCCAGGGGTGCCATAAAATGAGTGTCTGGGGTTTTGACGATTCCGTCACCATTGGCCTGATATGAATAAATTGCGGCCGTATAAACGGTTCCCATGGCATGAAGGGAATCAGGGGTATTTGCACTGTAACGGCGATACCTTTTTCCCGGTTATGCTGCAGGGCATCGCCGAGGCCCGCGAATTTGTCCTGCTGGAGATGTATCTGGTGGAGTCGGGCCGGGTGGCCACCGGCTTTATTGATGCTTTGCTTGCGGCGGCCGGGCGGGGCGTTAAGGTGTGGCTGCTGTTTGATGCCTTCGGCAGTCTGGGCCTGGCGAGCCAGGACGCGGCCCGTCTGTCCCATGCCAACCTGCGGCTGGTCTTCTTCAATCCCTTTCATCTATGGCGGCTGTTCAACGTGGACAGGCTGTTCCGCGATCATCGCAAACTGCTAGTCATCGACGGCAAGCGGGCCTTTATCGGTGGCACGGGCCTGGCCGATGATTTCGATCCGGCCGTTTCCCCGCAAGGCTACTGGCGGGAGACCATGGTTGAGATGCGCGGCCCGGTGGTGGCCGACTGGGTGGGGTCGTTTAAGCAGATCTGGCGTCGCGCCACCCGCACGGAGCTGCCTTTGCCTGAAGCGGTTCCCGCCTCCGGGGGAGGGACTCTGCGCGGCCGGGTGGCCATCAGCTGCGCCCCGGTCCACCGGGAAATCAAACGGGCCTTTTTCGTCTATGCCCGCCGGGCCAGGGAGCGGGTGTGGCTCGCCACCCCCTATTTCGTTCCCTCCGCCAAAATCAGACGCACCCTGCGCAGCGCCGCCCGCAACGGGGTTGATGTGCGGGTGCTGGTGCCGGGCGCCTTCAGCGATCATCCGGTGATGACGCTGATCGGCCGGCGGTTTTATCCGCGCCTGCTGCTTTCCGGGGTGCGCATCTTCGAATATCAGCCGCGTTTCCTCCACTACAAGGCAGTGCAGTGCGATAACTGGATGTCGCTGGGCTCATCCAACTTCGACCGCTGGAATATGCGCTGGAATCATGAGGGCAACCAGGAAATTCTCGATGCGGAGTTTGCCGGGCGCTTTACCCGGATGTTTGCGGCGGACTGCGCCGAGTCGGTGGAGATTAAACTGGCGGATGTGGCCAGCCCCGGCTGGCCGGGACGTTTGCGGCTCTGGTTCTGGAGCCGGCTGGATCAGTTCATCGCCTCGCTCAGCCACCGTCTTTTTCAGTGGCGGGGGCCCCTGGAGTGAGTCTGGCGAAGATTTTTTACTGGTTTACTGAGCCGGCCGCAAAAAAACAGGCCCCCCGAAAATTCGGGAGACCTGTTGATGGAGCCAGCGGGGACGCCTGGGTAAGGAGTTAGAAATCGCTATCTTGGCTGCTGTGGTTCTTTACTTTGAATGCACCCTTGATTTCTGCCGCCCCTGCCGGCTTCCCTAAAAAAACATGGCATCTAGCGCAGATCAATCGTGGCTTCCGCTACCGATATGCTGGTAGCCTTATACTTGAGTGTACCGTCGTCCAGGCATACGTATTCGTAATATTCAACGTTTACGTCCACGTCCTCATCAAGACAGATGTTGTATTGGTTGCACAGGTAATCAACCTTCACACCATAGATATCGATACTTGAGCCGTCCTCGCTTGTGATCGTGACCACACTGGGTTCGCTTGCAATTTCAGTAATCGTTCCCACCACAGTCTCTGCGCTGACGCTCTGCGCTGCGGCGAAACTCAGGCCAATTGCCAACATTACAACTAATTTCTTGATGGAATTTTTCATGGTACTCCTTAAAATGAGTTCAGGTTTTTTTTATTTTGCTCAGCCTCGGGTTGAGGGACTCAAAATCGAAGGTTGTGCTGTTTCTTCTACCGTTTTTTCGGGAATAGCGGTGAAACGGCAATTCCCGGTTTTGTTCTTTCACGCTTTTCTTGTCATTTTCCGGTCGACCGAAGATCTTCTCTCTCGCCTGACGGCTATTGGGTAATTATGCTCAATGGCTGTTAGGTGTAATTGCGCAACATGCATAGGTAGATATACGAAAAATAGCGGCAAAAGGTTGCATGCCGGGGCAATAAAGATTTCAGCGCCGCGGGTAAGCCATGGAAAATCGCATCAGGGCCGGGAGCTCACGCCTGAGGAAAAGCCCGGATTGCCCCCCTGGGGAAAGGGTTTACCGGCCGGGCCTGCGGGGATCTTGGAATTTTGACCGGAGACGATTTAGCGGTTTTGCCGGCGGCCCATCTGTGGTAAATGGTTACCCATGGTCAAGTATTTGCAGCCGTTACGAAATAACATGGCCATTTTCCAATTTCGTTACGGCTCCTTATACCCAGTGCCGTTGGAGCGCATTTCTCTGGCCATGTTATTTTTTTACAACGGCTTATTGCCGCGAACCAGGCCAACGTGACCCCTACAGGAACTTTCCATGAAAAAAATACGCGCCGCTCTCTGCAGCCTGCTGGTTGTCTTTCTCCTCTCCTCCTGCGCTGCCATGCAGCCCGTGGCTCCGGAGATCAATCTCATGGGCCTGGTCGTGGATGAGGTCACCTTGAGCCACGTCAATATGGTGGCCAGTCTCCGCCTGTTCAACCCCAATGACGTCACCCTCCAGGTGGAGGATGTCGAGTATGAGCTGGAGCTCAACGGCATCAAGGTTTCCTCCGGCAAGTCCTTGCGCAGCCTGGACGTCCCGGCCAACGACTTCGGCAGCCTGGACCTGCGCCTGTCCAGCGCCTACTGGGACCTCTTCCGTTTTGCCAGCAACATCCAGCAGGGCGAGGAGCTTGATTTCCGGCTCACCGGCAAGGTGCGGGTCGGCGGGCTGGGCCTTATCGGCCACACCTTCAACTTTGATCATGAGGGGAAAATTCCCCTGCTGACCAAGGAGGGGCAGCCGTCTCCGCTTTTGGATCCTCTCAATATGACCCCCCGGCAGAACTGACCGTTTTTTTGGCGCGGCCCCTGCAACCTGTATTGGCGGCGCTTGCCTTGACTTGCTGAGCGTTCTCCGGCGGTGCCCCGCATTGCCTGGGATAAATCCCTTTTACTCACCTCTCTGTAAAGTCTGTCCGCCATCCTTTTTTGGGGCAAATCCGTCCGTCGCCAATTCCTCATGCTGTCATGATACGGGGATATTGATTTAAAAATATCTTCGTAATTTTCTTGACATAATCATTCCTGTGTTTATTATAGTTATGAACATATGCACAAAATAATGTCGCAGGTTTTACCACATGTCAATGCAGGTTGCAGAGGAGGATGGGCCATGAAAGTAGCTGTCAGTGCAACGGGGAGAGAGCTGGATTCCACAGTTGACCAGAGATTCGGCAGGGCGCAGTATCTGCTGATCGTTGATACCGAGTCGGGTGCCATCGTTCAGGTCATCGACAACCAGGAGGCAAAAGATGTCGCACATGGGGCGGGCATTAATACCGCCAGCCTGATCGCCCAGGCAGGGGCCCAGGCGATTCTGACCGGATACGTGGGGCCGAAGGCCGCCGCGGTCTGTGAAAAGGCGGGCATTACCATGGTCAACGGCGCTGCCGGGACCGTGCGCGAGGCCGTGCATCATTTTGTCAACCAGGGAATGGCGGGGAAAGACGCCGCCCGGCCGGAATGTCTGCCTGACTCTGCGGCTGCCCAAACCGGCAGAGGCATGGGCCAAGGAGGAGGTATGGGGCAGGGCCGGGGCCTGGGTGGCGGACGCCGCCAGGGGCAATGCGGCTGCCAGGGAAGAAACCGGCAGGGTTGATGAGGAGGCGATGATGAAAATTGCGGTTGCCAGCGGCAAGGGAGGCACGGGCAAAACCACGGTTTCGGTGAGTCTGGCCCTTGCTGCGCAGGGGAAGGTTCAGTATGTTGACTGCGATGTGGAAGAACCCAACGGCCATATTTTTCTGAGTCCGGCCATTGCGGCAAGCCGGGATGTTCATCTCAGCGTGCCCCGGGTGATTGAGGAGCGGTGCAATTACTGCGGCAAATGCCGTGACCTGTGCCGCTTTCATGCCATTACCGTGTTCGGCCGGACCATCATGGCCTTTACCGACCTCTGCCACTCCTGCGGCGGCTGTTTCCTGGTCTGTCCGGAGCAGGCCCTGGCGGAAGAAAAACGGCTGGTCGGCGTGGTGGAAAAGGGGGATGCCGCCGGCATCGCCTTTGTGCATGGCCGCTTGCGGGTGGGAGAGGCCATGGCCGTGCCGCTGATCCGGGCGGTGAAGGAAGAGTGTGCCGCGGATGGGCTGGTCATCCTCGATGCCCCGCCGGGAACCTCCTGTCCCCTGGTGGCCACCATCAAGGATTGCGATTATGCGCTGCTGGTGACCGAGGCCACGCCTTTCGGCCTGCATGATCTGCAGCTGGCCGTGGGGGTGCTGCGCAAGCTTGAGCGGCCCTTCGGGGTCATCATCAATCGTGCCGACATGGGGGACAAGGAGACGGAACGGTGGTGTGACCGGGAAGATATCACGGTACACATGCAGATTCCCTTTGATCGGAAAATAGCGGAAGGATATGCCATAGGAGAGCCGCTGATCGCCAGCCGGCCTGATTTGCGCGATTCCTTTGCCCTGCTGCTGGAGGAATTGCGGCCATGAAAGAAATTCTTTTGCTTTCCGGCAAGGGCGGCACCGGCAAGACCACCATCACCGGCGCTCTGGCTGCCCTGCTGGCCAATAAGGTGATGGCTGACTGCGATGTGGATGCGGCGGACCTGTACCTTATTCTTGCCCCCCGCCTGCGGCAGGAAAACGAGTTCTGGTGCGGGGTGGAAGCCGAGGTGGATGCGGCGAGGTGCAGCGGCTGCGGCACCTGTGTCGATCTGTGCCGTTTCCATGCCCTGGAGCTTGCGGAGACGGCCCGGCTGTTGCCCTTTTCCTGCGAGGGCTGCGGCGTCTGCAGTCATTTTTGTCCGGAGCAGGCCATCAGCCTGCGGGACAAACTGAGCGGCAGCTGGTTTCTTGCCGATACCGATTATGGGCCGCTGGTGCATGCCCGGCTCGGCATCGGCGAGGAAAATTCGGGGAAACTGGTCAGCATGGTGAAACGGCAGGCCAGGGAGCTGGCGGAAGGCCAAAAAGCCGACTGGCTGCTGGTGGACGGTCCCCCCGGCATCGGCTGCCCGGCCATCGCCTCCATGTCCGGGGCAGACTATGTGCTGCTCATCACCGAGCCCACCCGGTCAGGTCTGCACGATCTGCTGAGGGTGGCGGATCTGGTCAGACATTTCAAGATAGCCTGCGGGGTGTGCATCAATAAATGGGACCTGCACCCGGAAACCAGTGCGATGATCAGCCAGGTCTGCGCCCAGGGGGGCCTGGAGCTGGTTGGCCGGATCCCCTTTGATCCGGCGGTGGCGGAATCAATTGTCCGGGGTGTGCCGCTGCTTACGTATAAGCCTGCTTCCCCGGCCTCGGGTGCGGTGAAAAGGATGTGGGAGAGCCTGCAGAGTGTGGTTGCCGGCTGAGCCGGCTGCCAGGGTATTTTTTCCTGTCCGGCTGAGCCCGGCAGATGATGATAAAAAAAGGGAGACCAGGCCGGTCTCCCTTTTTTTGTCGATGCGGCGGGCGCTTAGAGATCGCTTGCGCGGATAAGCAGCAGCGGGCGGTCAGCCCGGTGCAGGATGCCTGCCGCCACACTGCCGTAGAAAACCCTGGCCAGACCGCTGCGGCCATGGCTGGCCAGGGCGATCAGTTCCGCGTTCTCCTCTTTGGCCATGGCGATGATCGCCTCAACCGGCGGGCCCTGCATGATCCGGGTGGTTACCTGGATACCCTGCTGTTCCAGTTTTTCCTTTACTCCCTTGATATAGGATTCGGCGTTTTTGATCTGTTTGGCAAGTTCTGCATCCACCTTGGCAGAACTTGCTGAGATTTCCAGATCGCCGGTGTAGGCGAGTTTCTGCTCCACCGCCTCCAACAGAATAACCTTTGCCGTGAATTTCTTTGCCAGTTCGATAACATGGGTTAAAATGATTTCGGCTCGCTGGGAGCCGTCAAGTGGGACGAGGATGGTACCGTACATGTCTGTCTCCTTTCTGTGCTTCTTAGTCGGGGGGAAATTGTTGGTAATAAAAATAACATATTATGAGTTATTTCTCAATAAATTGCATGATGATAAGGTCATACGGTTTCGTTCTTCTTTATCTATCCCGCTATGAACTTTCCGTTCTGATGCCGGCCCAGCAAAGAGTTGACTCCTGCCCATGGGATTTGGCATAGTGGAACTATTGGTTACTTCAGGGAAATAAAGAGAAAACGGCGGGTTGACATGAAGAGAAAATCCATCACCAGAGAACAGCTTGAGCAGCAATTGGCCGGCATGCGGGCCTCGCTGCAGGACCTGGAAATGTGCCGCGAGGCGCTGGAGAAGCGAAAGGGCGAATATCAGAAACTGCTGGAAACGGCCCCCGATGCCATGGTTTTTGTCAACCGGCAGGGCACCATTGTGCTGGTTAATGCCCAGCTCGAAGAAATATTCGGTTATGGCCCGGGTGAACTGGTGGGCCGGGATTTAGGCTGTTTGATCCCTGAGCGTTTCCGCGACAAGCATCAGAGGCTCCTGGCCCATTATTTTGAGCAGCCCGGTTCCCGGCCCATGGGCCTGATTTATGAAATCTACGGTCTGCGCAAAAACGGCACGGATTTTCCGGCTGATATCAGTCTCAGCTGTCTGCAGATGGACGATGAAACGGTGGCCGCGGCCTCGGTCAGGGACATCACGGAACGCAAACAGGTTGAGGAAAAGCTGGAACACAATTATCATATCCAGCGGGTGACCAGCTCGGTGCTGAAAATCGCCCTGGAGCCGCTGACCCTGGATGAGCAGTTTGACCGCATCCTTGATCTGACCCTGACCATCCCCCATCTTGCCCTGCAGTCAAAAGGCGGCATCTGTCTGGTGGAGGAAGGGACCGGCGACCTGGTGATGAAGGCCGTCCGCGGTTTCGGCCAGTCGGAACGGCCGCCATGCATGCGTATTGCCCAGGGCCAGTGTCTGTGCGGCAAGGCGGTGGCCACGGGCAAGGTCATCTTCAGCAACTGCCTGGAGGAGGGCCATGAAACCGATCCGCTGCCGTTTCCCCACGGCCATTACTGCGTCCCCATTGTCTCCGGCGAGCGGACCCTTGGGCTGGTCAACGTCTTTGTCAAGGAGGGGCACAAGCGCAAGGAGTCGGAGGAGGAATTCCTGGTGGCCATCGCCAACACCCTGGCCGGCATCATTGAGCGGCACAGGGCGAACCAGGAAAAAAACCTGCTGCAGGAGCAGCTCATGCAGGCGGAAAAAATGGTGGCCCTGGGCCGTCTGACGGCCAACGTGGCCCATGAGATCCGCAACCCGCTGACCGCGGTGGGCGGATTTGCCCGGCGGCTGCATAAAAGCGCGCATCTGGGCAGCAGGGAAAAGGAGTATGTGGAGATCATGGTCTCCGAGGTGGACCGCCTGGAAAAAATACTCAACAATGTGCTGCTCATTTCCAAGGGGGTGGAGCTGGCCAAGGAGCTCCATGATATCCACCTGCTGCTGGATGAGGTGCTGCGGCTGTATGAGTTCCTGTGCCGGGAGCGGTCCATTGTGGTCACCAGGACATACCGCCTTGCCCATCCGCATATCCTTATTGACGTGGAGCGGGTGCGGGAGGCGGTCATGAATGTGGTGGCCAATGCCATCGATTCCATGGCCAGGGGCGGCGGGCTGCTGGTCAGTACCGGCGAGGAAAACGTCGGCGGGCAATCCTTTGTCGATATCGCCATCCGGGACAGCGGCGAGGGGATCCCGGAGGAACAGCTGAAAATGATCTTCGAGCCCTTTTTCACCACCAAGGGGCCCCAGAGGGGGACCGGGCTGGGGCTGGTGCTGGCCAAAAAGGTGGTGGAAGAGCATGGCGGTTTCATCCGGGTGAAAAGCAAGGTGGGTGAGGGAACCACCTTGAATCTGCTGTTTCCGGCCGGACCGGGGTGATGGCAACAGTCAGGTAAATGACTCCGCCATTACAATAGGCAGCAGCGTGCAGGGGGGACGTAGGGGCGGTTCGCGAACCGCCCCTACACGAAACGTCCCTGCAACGTTCATAGCAACAGTGGTACGAAATGATGGACGGGTTTTCTTTCCCGTCCTGTTGTCACGTCGGGATTTGGAATTTACCATGAGGAAAGGGTTGATCCCATGCAAAAAAATGCGGATAAAGGTGACAGTCTGATGGAAATCAGCATCCTACAGGGTGCGGTGGAAAATGCCAACGAGGCCTTTGTGACCATCGATGCGCAGTCCACGGTTATTTTCTTCAACCGGGCCGCGGAGCGGATGTTCGGTTACAACAGGTGCGAGGTCATCGGCCGCAATCTGGCTGATATCCTGGGGCCGGGCTGCCGGGAAGGCCATCAGCGGGGGGTGGCCCACTATGTGAAAACAAAAAAGGCGAATCTCTTGGGCCACGTGAGCGAGTTTGACGCCATGCGGCGCAGCGGGCAAACCTTTCCGGCCTCCATCTCCTTTTCCGTCACCGAGGTGAACGGCGAGAGCTTTTTCACCGGCATCGTGCGGGAACTCACCGAAACCAAGGCCCTGCATGCGCAAGTCCTGCAGGCGGAGCGGCTGGCGGCCCTGGGCCAGATGGTGGCCGAGATCAGCCACGAGATCAAGAATCCCCTGGTGATGATCGGCGGTTTCGCCCGGCAGTTGCTGAAAAAGGTCAGCGGCGACAAGGAGCAGGCCAAGCTGGGGGTGATTGCCAGTGAGGTGGAACGGCTGGAGAAGCTGCTGGCTGATCTCAAGGATCTTTACCGGCCCCGGCAGCTCAATCTGCTGGACTTCGATATCGACGAGCTGCTGCAGGAGGTGTGCAATCTCACCATAGCCAATCTGCAAAACGACGCCATTACCATCCGCTGCCAGGCAGAGCCGGGCGCCAAGATGATCAGCGGCGACCGGGACAAATTAAAGCAGGTGCTGCTCAATCTGGTCAAGAACGGGGCTGAGGCCCTGGCCGGGCCGGGCACGGTTGCCGTGGCCTCAAGTCTTGCGGCCGGCAACATCCTGGTGACCATCACCGACGGCGGGCAGGGCATCCCGGCCAGTATCAGGGAGAAGATCTTTTCCCCTTTTTTCACCACCAAGGAGCATGGCACCGGCCTCGGCCTCTGTATCTCGAAAAGAATTATCGAGGAGCACCCCGGCGGCCTCTTTACCCTGGAAAGCGAGGAGGGCAAGGGCACCACGGTGACCATCACCCTGCCGCAGCTGGCCGGCTCCTGCCTGCCGCAGATCGTGCAGACAAAAGAATAAGGGGAAGCAGACCATTGCCAGATGACGCTCCGGATAAAGGCGGGCCGAGTTTTTCCCTGCAATCCCTGCGGCTGCTGTGGCCGTATTTCAAACAGTATGCGGGCAGGCTGATCGGCGGCATCAGCGCCCTGCTGCTGGTGGATTTCCTGCAGTTGTGGACCCCGCGCATTATCAAACGGGCGGTTGATGAGCTGGGCAGCGGCACCGCCACCGGGACCGGGCTGCTGCGCTACGCCGGCCTGATTCTGCTGCTGGCGGCGGGCATTGCGGTCTGCCGCTTTACCTGGCGCTATCTGGTGCTCGGTTTTTCCCGGCTGCTGGAGCGCGACCTGCGGGATCACCTGCTGTCCCATCTGCTGACCCTGGACCGTATGTTTTATCAGCGCCACACCACCGGCGAGATCATGGCCCTTACCACCAACGACCTGGCCGCGGTGCAGCTGGCCGGCGGCATGGGGCTGATCGCCTTTGTCGATGCCGTGGTCATGACCATGGCCGCCCTGGCCTTCATGGCCTATATCCATCCCATGCTGACGCTGATCGCCGTGCTGCCCATGCCGGTGCTGGTTTTTTCCACCCGGCTGCTGTCGGCCAGCATGCACCGCAGATTCCAAAGGGTGCAGGAGCAGTTTGAAACCCTCACCGAGTTTGCCCGCAGCACCCTGGGCAACATCCGCCTGATCAAGGCCTATACCCAGGAGGCCCCGCA
>JALNXE010000010.1 GCA_023230525.1 Desulfobulbaceae bacterium | reverse complement strand
TGAGATCGCCGTAATGGAGAAAGAAACGGACTTCCTGCTCATGCGGATCCCGGTAAAGATGGTCGATGCGCGCCGTGTTGAATGAAGAGGAGCGGCGCTTGATGCCGTGCACCTCATATCCTTATTTTAAGAAGAAATTCCGCCAGATAGGCGCCGTCCTGGCCGGTAATGCCGGAAATAAGAGCTTTTTTCATTTGATCTTTAGCTTTTGTTTGAGTTCCATGAAAAGGGAAAATATTTTTCGTAAAAGTAGCATATCGTTGGATTAGTACAACAAGAAAAATAATCTCTTTGATAATGGTTTCCCCTATGGAGATTACTTCTATTTGTTGAAGGTGGTGGTAAACATTTTGCAATGCACTTTGAAAATTAATGAGAATTATTGTATATCGTCTCTTCTTTCCCCTTAATTGAGATAAGCTAAATGGAAGAGGTTCATTTTACAAAAAATATCGACAGGACGTTTGCCAAGATAGGCATGCCCTGCGCCAAGTCCTGGGTTATGAATAACTACCCTGAGTGAATATGCTAATGAACACCCTGATTAAAAATGTTGTTAAACACGATCTCTGCCTGGGTTGTGGTACGTGTATGGCAATTTGCCCTAAAAATGCCATATCCATGGAACTGGACGAGTGCCAAGGGGTTTTCTTACCGAAGGTGGATAGCAACGCGTGTAACAATTGCGATTTGTGTTGGGTAATCTGCCCCGGAGCAGTTGCCGACTACGACACGCTGAATCGTATACTCTGGGGGCGTGTTCCAGACAACCACAGGATTGGTCACTATCTGGCCGGATATAAGGCGTATGCCATTAATGATGAACTCCGACACAACTGTTCGTCTGGAGGAATGGTCACCGCACTTCTAAGCTATCTCTTTGAAAATAATCACATAGATGGTGCTTTGGTAACAGGAATGAGTCCCGAAATACCATGGCAGTCTAAATCATTTATTGCCAGAAGCATTGATGAAGTCATTAACGCTGCAGGCTCAAAGCATTGTCTCTTTCCCACTAATATTGCTTTGCGCGAAATCTTAGACAAAGAAGGGCGGTATGCGGTGGTTGGCCTTCCTTGCCACATTCACGCCATTCGTAAAGCGCAACTAAAAAGTCCTAAACTAAAAAAACGAATCAAATTATCATTCGGACTCCTTTGCGCATCCGGGAGGTCGGTTAACGGGCTAAAAACTCTAATGAGGCGTTTAGATATTTCATTAGATTCAGTACTCAGCCTCAAATACAGAGGAAACGGATGGCCTGGCAAACTGGAAGTTATTACGTCGGATGGCGAAAAAGTATTGGTCGATTACAAAAGCTATTATCCGCTTATGTGTTTGCACGATCCCCATCGCTGCTCATTGTGTCATGATAAAAGCTCAGAATTGGCAGATCTGTCATTTGGTGATTTGTGGCTTCCTGAAGAAAGGAAAAACGCGGGTTCTGGAAAATCAATCTGCATCGTCAGAAATGAGAAAGCTGCTTTGCTTTTTAATGCTGCTGCCAGGGATGGTGTCATCTCAAAATCCCCTTTGAACGAGAAGGATCTACTCCGTGCTATTCAGCCAGATAACAAAAAACGGATGCTTTCAGCCCGCTTGGCCTTTTGTCGGGCAACCAGGTATAAGGGAGGAGGCATCCCTAAAATCATGGCAACTCTTGATGATTATACCTTCTCTGATCTACTCAATGCGTTGAAATATTATGGTGTTCAATCTCTTTGCAAAAGAAGACTGGCCTTGAATCTTTATTTAAGGTGTAAGTTGAAATACAGGAGGATACCCATTGAGAGGTCTTTTGTATCGTCCGCAGGGGAAAAAATCTAGAAATAATTAGCTCCTCGCTAGTTAAGTGTGTAACCCGAACTCGAGTTTGCCTCCAATGAGGTAAAATGGTAGACTCTTGCAAAAGTCCATTATGGGCCATTTCGAACAAAATGAGAAATCTTTCGCTTGGCTGATTTTCTAATGATTTCTCACTTCGGTTGAAATGGCGGATGTGTGGCTTTTATGACTTTTGCAAGAGGCTCTGATAGTAATGAGATTGCGGGTTGCACGTTATCCGCTGAAGTCAATAATTGTGAAGATTAAAAAAAATATGAAATTTCACCGTAAAGCCTTTATCGCAATTCGTCATGTGTTAGTGCTTTTTTATCGGCTTAAGGGGGTCGAGATTGGAGATGGTACACTTATTAGCTTTGGGGCCTGGATTGACACTCATCGTAACGCAAAGGTTCGTATTGGCAACAAATGCATTATCAGTAATGGGAGCAAGATTTTGGCACATGACTGGGCAAAGGCGAAAATGGGCTTGGTCGGCAAATCTGATCATTTTACCACGACAACTATCGAAGACTCTGTCTTTGTGGGGATGAACAGTATCGTTCTCTGCGGGGTGAAGGTTGGTCAGGGTGCTATCATTGGCGCCGGTGCCGTGGTCACGAAGGATGTTCCTCCCTATTCATTGGTTGTGGGTAACCCTGCAAAGGTGATCAAACGGTACGACTTTGTAAGTGGAAAATGGTGCGAAGCTCTGCACAGTCCACCTGTCGAAGAGATTAATACGACGGAGCAAAATGCTTTCACCTGCCATGGGGCAAGGCAGCAGGAGGCATCTTGATGGGCGGTACTCCTCTCTATGCCATCGCCATCACATGTCTTCTCGTTTTGGTCTTGCTGGGCCTCATACGGTCGCCTAAGCGGTTTGCTTGCTTTTATTTTTTATTCCGGCCGCTTGTTCAACCGTTTGCCTATAACCAATACAGATTGATCGGGACATTGCCGCTTACTGGAATCTTTCCGGTGCTGTTGATTGTCTATGTCTTTTTTCTGACACTTTTCTCGCGGACCCGCACTTTTTTACCCAGAAATTCGGTTTATCTATATCTCATGCTGTTCTTTTTTGTCGGGAGTTCTTTTTTTTCCATCGACTACTTTGCGACTATTGCCTGGAGCCTTAAGTTCTTAACCGGGGTGATGATGTTCATCCTTATGTACAATAATATCAAAAATGAACAGGACTTCATGTTCTTCATCAAGGCTCTCCTCTACTGTTCTATCGTTCCTATGGCTTTTGGCTACTATCAGTATATTGCCGGGACCGGCTCTGCCTGGAAAGGCGAGTTTTACGCGGGCAAACGTATTGACAGTTTCCTGGGCGAGTATAATGCCTATGGCGAGTTTTTGTGTCTTATTATCTGTTCGACAATCATCTGGCTCGCCAGAGAAACAGGCAAGGTGAAGCGGGCGTTTGTGGTTCTTGCTTTCTTGTCGCTTATCATTTCGCTCGTGCTGTCCCTCAACCGTGGTTCATGGATCGCACTGACCTTTGGCCTCATCATAGCATCCTTACGATTCCACAGACGTATCAATTTGAAATGGTTGATTATCGGTTTCACGGCTATTTTCCTTGTTTTTGGAACGGTCATGGCGGAACGTTTTCAGGAATTGGAAATAAAAACTGAATATGGCAGTAAGAATACTTTTGAAGGACGGGCCATGTACTGGAAGAAAATCTTCGGGCTTGTCCTTGAACGGCCAATCCTGGGCTATGGGGCAGGCACGGCACCGATCGTCTTGCAGCGACAGCTAAAAGCCGTTAGCCCCCCTCACAACGATTATCTCCTGCTCTGGTTTGAATGCGGTTTTTTTACCGTCCTGACCTACATCCTTTTTCTGGCTGCCAATGCCCTCTTTTTTCTCACCCGGAGAAATAATCTGATTATTATCAACTATGGGTTGTCCGCCGCATGTTGCTACTTCATGGTGATCTCGGTTGTTCAGAATATCATCATGAATGTAACTGTCTTTCCCATGTTCCTTGGTTTGGTGGGCGCGGGACTTAAGCTGAACGCCTTGGCCGGGGCTACATCTCATGCCAAGGTTGAACTAACTCCAGCAGGTCAGTTAGGCACTGGCAACTGATCATGCTCACCGAAACATCAAAGGGTATTGTTTTTGAGCCGGCGCGTTGCACTCAGTGCGGTGGTTGTCTGGCGGCCTGCAAGACAGGCAGCCTCAAGGCTCTACCGACAGCCCACGGGTTATTTCACATTTCCTGGCACGAAGAAAACTGCAATCGCTGTCTGGCCTGCATCAGAACATGCCCGGCGCACCGCCTGCCCTTGGCTGGCTTCGACCCGGCAAAGCTTGATGGTGCTCTTGGTTTTTCACTTGCCTTTGCCCGAGACCGACAGGTTCGGAGCCATGCTTCGTCAGGCGGGGCCGGCAGATTGCTGGTTAAAACAGCCCTTGGTTCCGGGCTGGCCAATCTGGCTTATACGCTCAAAAATGCTGCTGCCTATCCATGGGCTGAGGGATGCTTCTGGCAAAGAGGCGATGACATCGCCTCCATGCCGAACTCCATGTACCTGCCCATCTTGGTCATGAAGAATTTACGGCTCCAGGAGCGTCAGAATAGTCTGCTGGTTGTGGGTACACCATGCCAGCTTATGGCAGCCGAAGTACTGGCAGGGAAGAAAGCCGACCGTCTTTTTAAGGTGGCTATCTACTGTAAACAGCAGAAAGACTTCCGCGCCACGGAGTACTATGCCAAACGGCTTAAAATCCCAAAGGGGGGCGAGGCGCCTGGATCAATTCATGAGGTGGCTTATCGCGGCGAGGGTTGGCCCGGCCGGGTTTTGGTCAACCAGCGCAGTCTTGCCTGGGAACAGGCGGCGGGGGTACCTTTTGGGAAAAGACTATGGCGTGTACCCGGTTGCCGTTTCTGCCCGGATGCCTTTGGTCTCAATGTGGACTTGACGCTTCTGGACCCATGGGGCATCCGCCAGAAGAATCCTCTCGGGGAAACCCTGGTTGTGGCATGGACCTCTGAAGGCTTAGAGCTTCTTGAGGCTTCCGGCGGGGAACTCCAGATCGAGGGTATTTCCCCCGAAGATGGCAAGAGCGCCATCAATCTCGGGGACATGTGCCGCAAAGCCACTTTGGTGAACTATTATCTCGGGCGGCCTGTGGCGTTAAGAGCCCGGCTTGCTGGCATTGGCGAACAATTTCAGGGGCGAATGTATGAAACCCTTTTGGGGCGCTTTTCCCTGCCATCCATTATTCATAAGCTTATCGCCCATGCTCCGGACCTTCGGGACGTGTTCCTCCCAAAGTTGCATTCCTGCACTCGGAGAAGGCAGTGATATGAGCATGAAGAAACACATAACCAACTATCTCACCGTCCTCATGGGCGCCGGTTTAGCCCGGCTTTTCCTGTTCATGACCTCCGTTATTGTCGCCAGAACCCTGGGCAAGAGTTTTTACGGCCAGTTCAGCCTTTTTTTTGTTGCATTCAGTATTGTGCCTCTTTTCCCCCAGGCCTTCGACACCACCTATATCCGCTATGCGAAAAATCTAGGGGCAGGCGAGAATAAGGCGGAATATTTGAGAATCAACATCCTGCTCAAGATTATTTATTTTCTGCTTGTTGGATGTGTGTCCATCCCTTTCTTGGGAACCCACTCCGTGGGTTCCTCTGGAGAGCTATCGCCTTTTTTCCTTTACTCCCTTGGTGCCGTGGGTGGCGGGGCTCTCTGTTTTTCCTTTACGTTGGCCAGCCATTTCCAGGAACAGGGACGGTTTGTGGCATCAACCTTGGCGGAAAGCTCATATTGCCTCCTGATATTCCTTGGTGTTGGCGTCATGTATCTCTTTGGGTTTATGAACGGCCTGCCTCAAATTTTCACTGTGTACCTTGTGGTGTCCATGGGGAGCGGCCTTGTTTTTCTGTGGCTCCTTGTGCGGATCACCGGCTCACTCCGCCTTTTCCACCGCCACCAGGCTATGACCTTCTTTTCCCTTGGCAAATGGGTTTTCCTTACATCTGTGGTCATGTACCTTTTCCCGCGTCTGGACGTGACGGTGCTTGCAAAATTTGTTTCCTATGCTGACATTGGCATATATGCGGCTGCAAACGCCTTGGTGATGTTGTTGGCCCTCTTCTCGCGGAGCCTCAACAAGGTGGTTTTGCCCAAGGCCATGAATGAGGCCATCGCTTCTCCCCAGGAGTTTCGCAAATTTTCGAGAGAGGTTCTGCTCTCCTCCGGGCTGATCGTGCTTGTGTCTTTGGTTCTCTTTTTCTTGGCAAAGCCTGCTATCCGTATCGTCTACGGCACTGAGTACGTTGCCTCGGCAAGCATCTTTCGTGTTCTTCTCGGCGGGTATCTCATCTCAATGCTCTATGTGCCTTATTCCTTTATTTTTTATGCTCTGGGTCATGCGCATCTCCGTTTTTATCTGGAATGCACCAAGATCATTCTGGCTCTGGCACTTCTGCTTGTCTTTATTCCACTTTTTGGTCTTATTGGGGCGGCTTGGTCAATTACCATTGCCATGGGTGCAAGCACTGTCTGCTCTTACATTATTCTGCGACAAAAAATAGCCAGACATTTTACCGTACAGGAAGGCGCAGGTGCAGCTTGTCAGCTTCTTCTTGCAGAAAAGGAAATACGATGATCAAGTTACTCATTCCCGAGGACTTTCCCAGTCAGAATAAAGGCGAGGCATCTCTTTTTTATGGACTCAAGGAATCACTCCGGCCATATGGCAACGCCAACATAACCCTCTTTTCGCTTCACCCGGAGATTGACCGGGTCAACTATGCGGGAGAGGCCACAGTGATAGATGCACGCGGCATAACTCCCGCCCATATACTTGATGGCCAGGGTGGCAAGTTCACCAAAACATTCAATTATCTCAATTTTATCGCTAAACATTTGCTTTTTGGCGTTCTTTACACATTCGTTGGCAAAAACGCAGCCAGGATCATGTCTAATCCTGTATGGCAGGCTTACAGCGAGGCTGAGCTAATACTCATGTCACACGACAGCTTTTACACCCCCTTTTACAACGGCACCCAAGCGCTTCTGTTCAAACTCATGGGGAAGCCAACGGTTATTTACGCCGCTACGATCAAACGCGGGGAAGAGAAGGCAAACCTGAAAACCAGGATTATCGACGCCTGGGTGGCTTTTACATCGAAGCAGCTTACCCTTATTACTCTGCGTGAGGATCTGTCCAAAGCCTATCTGACTGAGATCGGGGTCACGGAAAAGGACTTACCCATTAAAGTTTTTCCCGATCTGGCTTTCATCGTTCCCCCTGTATCCAAAGACGAGGCTTGGGAACTTCTCAGGAAAGAAAGGGTGCCCGAGGGCCGACCCCTGATCGGCATGGCCATTAGCCAGCGCAAGCTTGATTTTGCCTTTCCCGGGCATGACATCCCCGACCGGCGGAATCGGGCGCTTGCTCCACTCGTAGAACTTACCGATTTTATAACTGGTGAACTTGATGCTGTGGTCGTTTTTATTCCTCATTCTATCGGTCCGACGCAAATTCTGGACGACCGGATCACCGCTGACATGATCCGCGAAAAATCCAGGAACCCTGAAAAAATTCTAATCATCAGAAATGAGTACTCTTCCCAGCAGCTTAAGGGAATGGCAGCATGTCTGGACATGACCGTCGGCACCCGTTTGCATTTCACCATCGATGCGGTCTGTTCCTCGGTGCCGTCCCTTCTCATTACTCATGATGGAGATCTGCGTTGTCACGGCATCATAGGAAGCATGCTTGGGATGCAGAACTACATTTATAATATCGACAGCATTGATGCCGATTCCCTCATCAAGATGGCCGCAGACCTTTGGGAGAAACGTGCTGAAGTCAGCTCCCACCTCACCGGTGTCATGGATGGTATCAAGAAGGATACGTACCGCCACGGCGAAGAAGCAATGGCTCTCGTGCAAAATGCCTTTTCCGAGGGCAGGAACCTGCCATGAAGATTTTAATCATCGAGGCATACTCCGCCGCCAATATCGGCTCAGGGGCGTTGGTGGAAAACAGCATTCGACTATTGCGAAAAAACTTTCCCGGCGCGGACATTGAGGTCCTGGCCCAAACTCCAGAATCAATCCACAAACTCACAGGTGTGCCCTGTCACTACGAACTCATATCCCTACCTCTCGGACAACCCAGGATGAAGCAGGTTCTCTGGCTCGGCACCACCAGCCTCTGGATGTTTGTTCACGCGCTGGCAGTTCTGTTGAAACGCATGGGAATTGCTATCCCCATTACGCTTTACACCTTTAGCCCCCGGACGCTCATGGCAGTAAAGAAAGTCAGCGAGGCAGATATGGTGGTAAGCGTTGGCGCCGAACGGATTAATGACAATTTTTATAAAGCCATCATCTTCTCGCTCTACATGCTGTGGATGGTGCAAACTTATGGTAAATTTCTGGTGCTTTTCCCGCAGACCATCGGGCCTTTCCATTTCAAGTTAACTCGTTTGCTGTCAGCCCGCGTCCTGAGCGGCTGCGATCTGGTTTTTCTGCGTGACCGCAAATCCTACGACATCATTAAGACCATTGGCGTCAACGGTCCTGTCATCGTCAATACGTGTGACGTGGCGGTTCTGCAACCGGCGATAAACGCTTCTAGTGCAAAATCTCTTTTGTCCGAGGCCGGTGTCCCTGAAGACGGAAAGCCCCTCGTCGGGATGTCGGTCATGCAGTGGAGCTATGTCAAGGCAGAGGGGGGTAGCGGTTATAAGGAATACAAGCAGGCCATTGCTGCAACTGCCGATGAATTCATTGCCAGGAAAGGAGTGCGGGTTCTGTTCATTGCAACCAATATACTTACTGAGGGATGCCGCGAGGATGATGTGGCAGCCGCTCAGGACATCATGGAGCTCATGGAACACAAAGAAGGGGCCACGATTTTAGACAGGGTCTATACTCCTTCGCAAATGAAAGGTATCATGGGTCTTCTCGAACTCTGCCTGGTAACCCGCATGCACGCCTGCATATTCTCTACGGGCATTTTCACTCCCACGGCATCGATTAACTACCAGTTCAAGCTCCAGGAATATATGACTCTCATGGGCCTCGGTGATTATACTGTGGATATCGATGTTGTGACCCCGGAGAAGCTGCTTGCTCTCATGGAAAGTGCATGGCAAGATCGGGCCAAGAATCGTGAGGTTCTCAAGAGAATTATTACCAGCTGGGCTGCCAATCTCGAAGCTGAGATGGCCAAACTTCTTGACTATTACCCCAGGAAAACGAAATGAAGTGCTATAACCTCGGTAAAAAAATAAAAGATTGAAGAAAAATCGACTTGATCATATCGATATAGCCCGAGGTATAGCCATCATCTTGGTAGTCTGGGGACACGCTGATCGTCGCATGAACCAGGTGTTCTACGCGGAAAATCTTGAGTTCTTGGGCAGTATAATTTACTCCTTTCATATAGCGTTGTTCTTTATTATCTCCGGGGCGCTTTTCCGTGGAGGATTGAAAGGTAGAGATTTGCCAGCAATATTTTCCCGGACAGTTAAATCGATCCTTGTGCCGTTTTTTGCTCTTTCTATCGTTTTTGTTCCCTTAAAGCTCTTAACTCTCATAGGTTCGATTAGTGTTACAAGTATTCTGGAGATGTTCCTGGGTATATTTTTTTTCCAATCTTCCGACTGGGCGCCTTCCGGGGTTCTTTGGTTTCTTTTTGTACTTTTTTGTGGGACAATGTTTACAGCCATTCTTGTTAAACGACTGGGCTTGAGTCTTGTACAAGTATTATGGATAGCGATAGCGATCAAACTCGCTGCCCCTCTCGTAGATGACATTCACTTCTTCGCAGCCGGGAAGTTTGCCAGAAATTTCGTCTTTTTTGTGTTTGGTGCCTGTTTTGCTGAGGTGGTCAAGGACAACCGGGTTAATACGCGAAATTTTGTTGTCATGAGCGGTTATATCATTGCCTTTGTGCCATTTTTTTTGGCTTCAGATATCTATAAACCTTTTTTTCAGCTCATCACCGGAATTGTTGGGAGTCTTGCTGTGTTGAAACTCTGCGCAATTATTGCAAGATTCAAGAGCCCTATTGGTGATCTTCTCCGGTACTGTGGCCGTAATTCGATGAGTATCTTTGTATTTCACATGCCATCCTTCATTTTTATTCTATTAGCTATCACTAAACTGGGACTCAAATCCTCTTATTTAGGTTTTGGGCTATTTGTGTTGTTGGGCTGTCTCATTCCGCTTTTTATTGAGATTGTCTTGAAAAAAATTCCAATTATTTATCCATTGCTATTGGGTCGCGCACCTGAACAAAGGCTTATTAAGGCTCCGCAAGAAGAATAATCCAAAAGGTAAATTATGAACCGACGGAAATTCATAGGGGTTTGTGCCTCGCTCTTGACCGGTGCCGCATTTTCTTGGCCTGTTTTTTCTGCTGAAATTGAGGATGGAGGCTCCGGTTGGAAGCGGATTCCTCTCACAACCAAGCGCATGCGTGAGCTGGGAATTCCCGGTGGAGACGGTTTTCAGTACGTGCATGCCTTGGCTTTTGCCCGGAGCAATCCGCAAATTGCCTATCTCAGTGTTGACCAATCAGGGGTCTGGCGTTCCGATGATGGCGGCCGGAGTTGGGAGCCAAAGTATCAAGGATTCTTTTCTTATGGCGCTCGATCATTAGCTATCGATCCGCTGAACCAGCTTGTAGTGTTGGCCGCTGGTTTTCTGGGGTTTAATGCCGAAGATGCCGCTAAATACCCCATGCGGTGCCAGGGTATCTATCTGACCATCGATGGGGGTGAGTCCTGGCGCATGGTTCGGACAACGGATTTCTATAAGCAGATTTCAAAAGGTTCTCTCTTTGCCTTTGACTTCAATGGACTGAAGGATCCGGTACAAAACCGCACACTCAGTGTCTGGTGCGCGTCCGCCAGTGAAGGTCTTCTGAAAAGTCAGGACGGTGGCGAAAGCTGGCAGAAAGCGGATTTTGCTGATACCTCGATCCATGACATGGCTTTTTCACCGAACCGAACCGGTGAGATTTTGCTTGCAACTGATAATGGTCTGTATAATTACAGCGCAGGCCTTACCTCGAAAATTGGCCAAGGACTCCCCACCTTCCCAAGGTCTTTTGCTGTAAGTCCTGCCGCGCCGGAGGTGGTGTATGCCGCCTTGGGTCTTGAAGGGGTGGCGACCTCTACTGATGGGGGAAAGAGTTTTAGTTCTCCCAACAAGATATCCGACAGGTTTTTTTCAACATTGAATGTTACTGATATCGCCGCGAGTCCGGTTGATGGAAATAAAGTCTACTTACGTGCTGATCGTCAAGGACAGCCGCCTTATGCAAGCGCAGATGGCGGCAAGACGTGGAATGCGCCAAAGGCTGTGGATCCGGAGGGTCTTCTTGGCAAGACGGGATTTTATTTTTCGAGTCCTTTCGCTCCGCACCCGACTGACCCGAATATTTGCCTGCACGTCACCAATGGTCGGGCGCGGATCATCCGTACCGATGATGAGGGTAACACCTGGCATTTTTCCGGGAGCGGCTTTACTGGCGCACGAATGGTTGACATCCTGTTCCTGTCGCCGGAAAGGATGGTTTTCGGTTTTACAGATCATGGCCTTTGGGAAACCACCGATAATGGCCAGACCTTTTCTGAAATGCAAATTATGGCTATTGATGGTCTAAAAAGCGTTTCGGCACTGGCCGCCACTGGGAATGACATTGCCGTGGGACTTGGCGGGTGGGCAGAAAAGGGGTTGGCTGTGAGTCATGATGGGGGAGGAAGTTTTCAGGTCTGCCCCGATCTGAGAGACAAGTTCCGATTTCTGGCGTTTCACCCTACAATACAAGGTCTTCTTTATGCTGGGCCATTTGTCAGCAAGGATGCCGGGCGGAGTTGGAAGAGGCTTTCCTTAACCGTGAATGCCATGTCGCCGGACGGAAATATTTTATATGCCTTGGCAGCCAAAGACGAGAAATCATCAACACTGATGGTTTCATCAGATTCAGGTGTAAGTTTCAGGCCGCATATTGAATTGAGTTTTCCAGTCCAGGCAGTGAAACAGATGTTGGCGACACCTCTGAATACGATTTTGATTGCTACGACGCGTGGAGTCTACCGCATTGAAAACGGACAGGCTCAACTTTATGACTACCGCCACGGATTAGCCAAGGACCACTTCGGGACTATGCAAGTTGACTGTATAGCATATGATCCTGAAGCCCCCAATAGGGTGTTTGCCGGGCGTCGTGCCTTGGGTTATGGTAACGGGAATGGTGTCTTTAGATCGAATGACAACGGGAAGTCCTGGTTGGAAACAAATCTCAACCTCGGTCAGGGAATGACGGTTTTTTCAGTCAAGATAAGCCCGTTCGATGGAAATGTTTATCTCGGTACCTCTTTCGGAACTTTTCGACTGGATATAAGTATGGTTAAGGATTTCCGTCTTCTTAGGATGAGAAACGATTATGGTGTTGTTGCATGAAAGTCCTGCTGGCTAATAAATTTTTTTATATGAACGGTGGGTCAGAAAGGGTTTTTTTTCAAGAAAGGGAATTTCTGCTTAAAGAAGGGAGTAAAGTCATGGATTTTTCCATGCAGGATCCGCGGAATTGGGACTCCCCTTATTCGGATTACTTTATTGAAAATATTAACTACAAATCCGCGGGTGGGATGGGCGGCAAAATAAAAACTGCGTTCTCGTTCATTCATTCTACCGAGGCTGTGAAAAAATTAAAAAAACTTGTGGAAAAAGAACGGCCTGACATCGCCCATCTCCACAATATTTATCACCAGCTAACGCCTGCAATTATTCCTGTATTAAAAAAAAACGGTGTTAAGGTTGTACTGACACTCCATGACTGCAAGCTCATTTGCCCAAGCTATCTAGCATTGAGGGATACGAGAATCTGCATTGAGTGTAAAGGGAAATATTTTTACAAGCCAATTATGACTAATTGTCAAAAATCTCGAACGCAGGCTCTGTTGCTTGCCGTTGAAGCCTATTGGCACAAATGGCGCGGAAGTTATGATGAAGTTGATATATTTCTGTCCCCCAGTAAGTTTTTAGCCGAACTCGTTGCCAAAAGGATTCCAGCGGAAAAGATTGCGATTCTGCACAATGGAATTGATTGTAAAGAGTATCAGCCAAACTATAGCGGTAATGGCTATGCACTTTATTTCGGCCGATTGTCTGCGGAAAAAGGGATCGAAACACTACTTGCGGCCCATGGCAAAATGGAAAGTAATCTGCCGCTTAAGGTGGTTGGCACCGGACCATTGGCAGAGAAATTACGCATTTCACATCCTGCCGCCGAATTTCTTGGCTACAAATCCGGCCAGGAATTAAAGGATATCGTTGCCAATGCCGCTTTTGTGGTTGTGCCTTCTGAATGCTATGAAAATTGCTCAATGGTTGTACTTGAATCCATGGCCTTCGGCAAGCCGGTAATCGGCAGCAGGATTGGGGGAATTCCCGAGCAGATCGAAAATGATAAGACAGGTTTTTTGTTTGAAGCGGGCAATGTTGAAGAATTAGCGCGTAAAATGAATATTCTTGCAGTCGATCAGCAGCTTCGCATTACAATGGGACAGGCAGGAAGAAAAAAGCTGGAGTCTGAATATTCACTGTCCGGTCATTGCCGGCAGTTGGTTTCAATTTATAAAGAGTTAACAGGATAACCGAATGTCCTTTCTCTGCCGCATGGATACGGAAAAAACCGCTGGATTCCGGGTCGCGCTTTGCTTGCCCGGAATGACGTCCTGGTTGCATGTTTGAACTAATAAAATTAACCTACAGCATAAAAGATAAATAATATGGAAGCATGCTTAATTGTTACATACCGGTGCAATGCCAAGTGTTACATGTGCAACACCTGGCAGTACCCCAGTAAAAAAGAAGAAGAGTATTCGCCTGATTTGGTGAACAAGCTCCCGGACGGGTTGAAGTTCATCAATATAACCGGTGGTGAACCTTTTCTCCGTGCCGATATTGAACAAATCATTGAAAATGCCCTCAAGAAAACCAAACGGCTGGTAATCAGCACCAATGGCTATTTCACGGATAGAATTATCAGGGCGGCAGAAAAGTTTGGGAATAAAATTGGTTTTCGTATTTCCATTGAAGGGTTGCCTGCCGCAAACGATGAACTGCGAGGAATAAAAAACGGTTTTGATCATGGCCTGCGCACCCTGGTGACGCTGCATGGGATGGGCATGAAGGACATTGGTTTTGGCATGACGGTTTCCGACCGCAACGCCAGGGACATGATCGAACTTTACCGGCTGGCTAATGCCATGGGTCTGGAATTTGCCACCGCCACCACCCATAATTCCTTTTATTTTCACAAAGATGACAATTCTTATCAGGACCAGGGCCAGGTGGCAAAAACCTTTGAAGAGATTGCCGTGGAATTATTGAAAACCAATAAGCCGAAAAACTGGTTCCGCTCATATTTCAATATGGGGCTCGCCAATAAGGTTCGGGGGAAGAAAAGACCGCTGCTATGCGAGGTAGGAACCGATATGTTTTTCGTTGATCCTTTTGGCAATGTCATGCCCTGCAACGGGTCAGAGCAGCCGATGCTCATGGGCAACCTGCATAAGCAGTCATTCGACGAAATTTGGAATAGTCGGGAGGCAGAGAAAGTGAGGAGCATGGTCAAGGAATGCCCCAGGCAATGCTGGATGATTGGTTCTGCGGCCCCTGCCATGAAAAAACGTATTTCCATCCCTGTCAAATGGGTTGTGAAAAATAAATTAAAGGTATTGCGAGCAGGAAGCAAAAAAGTGGTTCTCGATCCGGTAACCTGCGAGTAATGCTTTGCGGGACCTGCGAATTTCAAGGACCACATGAAAATATTTGTGACCGGCACAAGAGGGATTCCAGATATCCCGGGCGGAGTGGAGACCCATTGCGAGAACTTGTATCCGCTTATTGTTCAGAAAGGTCATGAAGTCTTTCTGGCAACCCGCAGCGCATATATTGAAAACCCCTTGCAGGAATGGAAGGGTATCAAACTCGTCCGCTGTTTTTCTCCCCGCCTGAAAAGCATCGAGGCTATTGTTCATACGTTTCTTGCCCTGCTCGAGGCGCGCAGGATTAACCCTGATGTGGTTCACATTCACGCGGTGGGCCCGGCCCTGTTGGTTCCCTTTGCGCGACTGCTCGGGCTAAGAGTTGTTTTTACAAATCACGGACCTGACTATGACCGGCAGAAATGGGGCGGGGCGGCGAAATTCGTATTGCGGCTCGGGGAAAAGCTTGGCGGTTCTTTTGCCAACGAAATTATCGTTATTTCAACGGTTATCCAGGGGATTATCCGGAAGAGATGCAACCGGCCAAGCCATGTCATCTATAATGGGGTCACCCTGCCTGATACAAATAAAAATACCGATTATATAAAGGGCCTTGGGGTTGAGCCGCTGAAATATGTCCTGGCCGTTGCCCGATTTGTGCCGGAAAAGGGATTGACGGACCTTATCGAGGCCTTTAATGGTTTGAAAACCGACCATCAACTGGTTATAGCCGGCGACGCAGACCATGAAACCGAATACAGCCGCAGGGTAAAACAGCTTGCCCAAAGCAATGGCCGCATTGTTCTGACAGGGTATATCACCGGTGAAAAGCTGAAGCAGGTTTTCAGCAATGCCGGGTTATTTGTGCTCCCCTCCTATCATGAAGGACTGCCTATTGCCTTGCTCGAAGCCTTGAGCTATGGCTTATCCGTTCTCGTTTCAAATATCCCGGCAAACTGTGAAGTTGAATTAACGGAGAAAAGATTTTTTCAGTGTGGTAACATTCCGGATATGCAGGGCAAAATGAAAGCGCTTTTACAGAAACCTATTACTGAAGCAGAGCAGCAACAAAATTATGCGCTGCTCGCCCGGAAATATGATTGGAATCACATTGCTGATCAAACTATTGCGGTCTACGCAAAAGTGGTGAATGGATAGGGTATCCTGTTTATAGCTTCTGCATTATCCATTTGTGCAATTCCTGGGCATTTTTTAAAATTTTATCACAGCGCTCATTTGTTAAACTCTTCAATAACTGACCTTTGTTTCCTGGCCTGTACTATGGACGAGAGCGTGATTCCTTAACCGCGGCCAGGATATCCTCGGTTGTTGCTTTGGTCGTGATTCCGGGGATGTCAAAAGGGGACTGATTGGTTTTTTTGAGCACCAGAGAAAAAACTTCTCCCCCCCTGCGTTTGATCAGCACTTCTTCGTTCTTGGCAATATCAAGCACCTCGGAGAGGCGCTTACGTGCCTCCGAATAATTATATGCCTTCATTCTTCTACCTCCAATAACGGAATGCCAAGTTTGACGGCAATCTTCTTCAGTGCCGTGTCAAGGGTAAACAGCGGGCAGCGCGCGGCGCGTGCGCATTCTAAAAAATAAGCGTCATAGGCATATATTCTGTGTTGGCTGGCGATTGCTAATGCATTCCTAAGATCGACACCACGCAATTCAACAGGCACCTTCTGTATTTCGTCATAGGCCGCCAGCCCCTCCTTGCTGCTAAGGCGTCCTCTCTTGATCATGGCCGAAAGAGCATTGCCGATCTCAAAAGGCAAAACCGCCGGGGCAATAAGCTCATGGCCGATCGTCAGGGAGATGATCGATTTTTTCTCGGGTTCATTAAGGACGGCTGCCAGGAACGTATTAGTGTCAGCGACAATTCTCATGGTACAATTGTACAAATGTACTGCTGCAGTGTCAAGGTGAATAAAGTACGAACAGTTTGAAGGTCGGATTCCTATTTTTCGCTACTCTCCATTCGGCCTGATGTTGACCGTTTTTCTTGTAATTATATCTGCTTTCAGCGTATTATTCCATATTAGAACGTTTCGTTTTTGTTTGTAACTACCCAGATGGATAGTCTGAAGGCCAGCTTCTACCCTTTGGCTTCGGCCTTTTTGGCTAACAGACTCCAGTCTAAAGGTCTAAACAGCTATTTTACCATTACCATACCAGCAACAGGATCGAGCACTTTATGGCAAATTCCAGCCCTGATAAAAACAACTTCTTTTTCATTTTCCCCATTCTGGTCCTGGCGAGCATTTTTATCGGCTACTGGCCGATGCTGGAGAAGCTTGCCATGCATTGGAACAGCGACGATAATAACTACTGTTTTCTGGTCGTGCCGGTATTCCTCTATCTCTGCTGGGAGAAAAAAAATGATTTCCGCTTTGGTGAGTTTTGCTGGAGTAAGTGGGGGATGGTGCCGGCCCTTTTATCCGTGCTGGTTATTGCGGTCGGAGAGCTCGGCTCGGTTGAGACCTTGCTTTTTCTGGGGATCTGGGGCTGCGTTACAAGTCTGATCATTACCATGTACGGCGTGCGGCGGAGCCGATTGCTTTTTTTCCCTCTGCTGGTTCTGCTGTTTATTGTGCCCATGCCGCCCTATATCAATCGGGTGCTCACCTTCAAGATGAAGATGACGGCAAGTTCCCTCTCGGTGGAGATGATGCGCTGGGTGGGGATTACGGTTCTGCAGACCGGGAATATCCTTGATTTGGGCGTATCCAAGATGCAGGTAGTCGATGCCTGCAGCGGCTTGCGTTACATCGTCTCCATGGTATTGCTGGCGCTTCTCATCGGCCATTTTTATGCCGGCGGGCTCTGGCGCAAAATGTTCCTGCTGCTGCTTGTTTACCCCCTGTCAATTTTTACCAATGCGGTGCGTATTTTTATTGGCGCCCTGCTGACCATAAATGGTTTTCCGCAGTTTAACGAGGGAGCCTACCATGACTTGCAGGGGGTCATTGCCTTTCTTGTTGCCGGGGTGATCCTGTTTCTCTGCGCATGGCTATTGCAAAAAGTCGGTACCGCAGGGCCGCCAAAAAACTTACGGGATAAAGGATGCCGTGCTGCATCCATGGGTTCCGCTCTGCTTATCACGGTATTTTATGCAGCCCTTTTTGGCGGCAGTGGCTGGGCCCTGCGGAATGTGTCAGGCAGCATGATCATTCCCCAGCGGACAAGCTTTGCCTCGTTTCCCATGGAAATTATGGGTTGGCAGGGCCGCCGCAACTATCTGTCCCAGGAGATTCTCGATTCCCTGTGGGCCGATGACTATGTGAACGCCACATTCAGCAAGGCTGGGGTGCCCAACACAATTTATCTGTTGATCCCCTATTACGAATACCAGGGAACACAGCATACGGCCCATGCCCCCCAGTCGTGTCTGCTGGGAGGCGGTTTTGAGCTGGTAAAATCATCCGATCGTATGGTCAGGGTTTCTGCCGGCAAAGATATTGATATCGGCCTGCTGCATTTGCGCAAGGGCGATATGCAGATGCTGGCCAGCTATTTCTTTTATGAGCGGGGCAGAGTGATTACCAGTCCCTGGGAAAACAAGCTGTATCTGATGTGGGATGCCTTCAGGCTGCACAGGACCGACGGCGCGCTGGTGCGGGTGGAAATGACGGTGCCTCCCGGCCAGAATATTGCACAGGCTGAGAAGATGCTGACCGATTTCATTGTGGGCGGACTTTGGCCTCTGCTCCCTGTTTATATACCCAATTGATTATTATCCGGATTGAATCAACTCTATGTTCCAGCAACAGGTTTATATCTTAAATACCTTCCGGATGATGCTTGATGCCTTGAGCGTCATCGCCGCCGGCTATGGCGCCAGATATCTGGTCAGTTATTATGTGCCGGATGTCGTCTGGCGGATGAATGAGAATGTTTTCATCATTTCCGTGCTCATGATGATGTTTGTCAACAACTATGTCATGGGTAGAATGGGGATGTATGGGGACAGGCGGCATCCCTCCCTGTGGAGACTTTTCTGGCCGATGTTCAATGCCGTGCTGGTCGATTTCAGCGTTCTTGCCAGTTTTGTCTTCATTTTTGAACCCCCGGGCTATCCCCGCTCATTTTTGCTGATCTTTGCCGGACTCTGTCTGTGCCTGATGTTCTGTGAGAAAATTCTGCTGCGTATTTACATAAGATATATCGCCGGTAAGGGGTTTAACGTCCGCCGGATTCTGGTTGTCGGCAACATGACCAGGGGCAAACTGGTCTCCGAGCTGTTGTCTTCCCAGGTGAGCTGGGGGCATCAGGTGGTGGGGAGGCTGAAGACGTCCCAGGATAAAGTTGACAGCAGCGACAGTCTCGGCACCTTGGATGATCTGCCCGAGGTGCTACGCGCTTATGCCGTTGATGAGGTCGTTTTTGCCATTGATGGCGATAGAACGGTTAATCTGGCCAAGTATCTGAATTACTGTAAACAGACCGGGATTCCCGCCAGGATCCTGCCTGCCCTCTGGCAACCAGGGCAACATAGCCTTTCCGTTGACCGACTGCAGGGCGTTCCCTTTTTTACTATTCAGAGCGCCAATTTCAATGCCACTGGCCTGCTTTACAAGCGCATGCTTGATATTGCCGGCGGGTTGATCGGGGCCATATTTTTTCTCTTGATGTATCCTTTTGTTGCCCTGGCCATCAAGCTTGATTCGCCTGGGCCGGTAATTTTCAGCCAGAAACGCATGGGGCTGAACGGCCGCATTTTTTATCTCTATAAATTCCGCTCCATGTACCTGGATGCCGAGCAGCGCAAACAGGAGTTACTTGATCGCAATGAAATGGACGGGGTAATGTTCAAACTGAAAGATGATCCCCGCATTACCAAGGTGGGCGAGTGGCTGAGAAAGACCTCCATTGACGAGTTTCCCCAGTTTATCAATGTGCTGAAAGGTGAGATGAGTCTGGTCGGCACCAGGCCGCCGACGCTCGATGAGGTGGAGCAGTATAAACCGTGGCATTTACGGCGCATCTCGGCCAAGCCGGGAATAACGGGATTATGGCAGGTTTCCGGCCGGAATAAGATCACCAACTTTGATGAAATCGTGGAGCTGGACTGCCGCTATCTGGATCAGTGGCAGTTTTCCGATGATGTGAAGATCCTGTTGAAAACCGTTTTGGTGGTGCTGAAGCGCAAAGGGGCGATATAGGGCTGGCTGGTGGCTCATGGGTGATGGCAAAAATTCCTTAGTTTCGTTGGGTTGAGCTCGGCGAAACCCAACAGGTATTGTGGCAGAATGTTGCCGTTTGTAATGTCCGTTAATGGTGGGTTTCGTTCCTCAACCCAACCTTGCTTACGGAAATTCGAAATCACATGAGCGTTGTCAATTTCCGCCATGGGATGAACGCGATGTTCCCGTTCGTCAGCCCCTTGTCGCCGCCATAGACAAGCAATGCCGGGCGATCCGTGGTTCCGGACAGTTCGCACCACTTTTTTAGTGCTATATGGGAATCGGCGGCGATGGTCTGGCCGGACTTGATTTCGACCGGCGTCAGATTGATGCCGTCATCGAGTAAAAGATCCACCTCAAGGCCTTTGCTGTCGCGCCAGAAATGGAGGTCAGCCTGTTGCCCCCGGTTAAATCTCCCCTTGAGAAATTCTGTTACCACCATGTTCTCGAACAGCGCCCCCCGCTGGGCGTGGAAGGCTATTTGTCCCTGCTCCCTTATCCCCAGAAGCCAAGCGGCCAGGCCAGTATCAAGGAAATAGATCTTTGGGGTCTTGACGAGCCGTTTATTGAAATTGCGGAAATGAGGACGCAGCAGAAAGATAATGTAGCTCGCCTCAAGCACTGAGATCCAGGCTGCGGCTGTGTTGTGAGTGATACCGCAGTCTGTGGCCAGTGACGAAAGGTTTAGGAGCTGCCCGCAGCGGGCAGCGCACATCTTGATGAACCTCTGGAAGGTTGAAAGGCCGCGTATGTTGATGATCTGGCGTACGTCCCGCTCGATGTAAGTGTTGACGTAGGCGGGAAACCAGTCTGTTGGGACGAGATCACGATCATACAATGGTGGATACATCCCGTACCACATGAGGTGGTCGGCATTATCAGTCAGCATCCCGGCGGAGTCCAGCTCGTCCATGGCAAAAGGGAGCAGTTGTACCATTCCCACCCGACCGGCCAGCGATTGCGTGATACCGGACAGGAGGCCAAACTGCTGTGAACCGGTCAGGATATATTTCCCCGGAATCAGGTGGTTATCCACAGCCCCCTGTAGATATGAGAATATCTGCGGCGCCCGCTGGGCCTCGTCAAGGATCAGGCCGTCTGGATAACTGGAGAGCAGGCCACGTGGATCTCTCTCGGCAAACAAGCGCGTGTCCGGATCTTCCAGGGTCAGATAGGGTTTGCCGGGGAAGGCGCTCCTGGCGAGGGTTGTCTTACCTGACTGGCGCGGGCCGGTAATGGCAATGACAGGAAATCCCTTGGCCAGGCGCATGATGGTGTGGTGTGCTGCTCGTTTGATCATGCGAAGATAATAGCCTGCCAGTACAATTTGTCAATTCAATTTGCAAATTGTACTATTCCCTCAGCTCGTTGGATTGAGCTCGACGAAACCCAACATTCTAAATCGAAAACGTTCTTGATCGACGCTCCTGTCGGATCATTGCCGAAAATATCCCAGCCGGATATTTTGCCGTTCTCTCCATTTTCGTATTTTGTTTACGGGGTTAAGAGAGATATGTCGTCAATTCGGCCATTTCCCAGGATCCAAATGGCATTAACTTCAAGAATTACCACCCCGGGCTGCGCTTCTTGGAGATCCTCTTGCAGATTTCGCGTGATGGTTATCCATTCTCCATTTGTGGTGTTCGAGCCAAGGCCGTGATGCACGAGTTCCCGTGTGCCGAGAAGGTCGTAATCGGCAGGATTGTAATAAATGAATCGTTGGCCTGCCGTCGTTTCCACGTTCAGGAAAACAAAATAACTTCCGGTGAATTTCATAGACCATTTTGCGATAAATTGACTGGTATTTTGCCAGTTGCTTAAATCGTTGTTTCTCAGTCTGAAAACATTTTGGAAATCATCGCTGTTAAATTCAATAACTCTGCTCTGTTTGGCTGAATCAAAAACGTTATTGATCGAAGCTCCAGCCGGGTCGCTGTCATAAATATCCCAGCCGGATATGGTGCCGTCTTCCCCATCTTCATAAACTGTCTGCTGCGTATCAGTAATACCAGCGCTGGATATTTCGGTTGTTAAAGATTTATTGGTGGCAGCTGTTGCGGAATTTCCTGCTGTATCCTTGGCTTCGCAATTCCATTGAAAGGTTGATTCTTCCGAGATGTGCACAGGAAAATCAGCCGTAACCTCCCTGGTATTAAAAACATAATGGCCGGCGATTTCTTCTGCGCCAAGTGCTCTGTTGTATATGGCAAGTTCGTCAATAAAGCCGTTAAGGCTTTTATCCTGACTATACTGATATCCTCCTATAATTAAATCAGTTGTTGTTGTATTGAGTTTGCCGGACACACTGGTTGAGTCTGCAAGTTGGCCGTTGAGGTAAATTTTCATTTCGCCACTGGTGCTGGAAAAGGTTCCCACCACATGATGCCACTGCAAGGGCGTAATTTGACTTGTAGTTACCATGTATTGCTGATCGGCAATGCTGACCACGAAACGTATTGTTTTGGTATCATTATAAAAACCAAGAGCATAATTGATATAAGGGGAGGTGTTGACATCCCAGGCCTTGGAAACAATATAGTCCGAAGGGGTGATATCGGTAGGATATATCCAGGCTTCGATGGTCAGTTCATCGGTAATGTTAAAACGGCTGGTTGAGTTGGAAGCGGTTATGCGATTGTCATAGCCGGACAAATAAGCGCTCATGCCGAACTGGCTGTTTTTGGAAAAGGCAATGTTGGTCGATGCGTTGGTGAGAGAGGTAACTGCATCTTCGGTGGAGTTATTAAAATGGAAGAGGCTGACTAAACCAGCTTCATTTCGGCTTATTTCCCCAGGGTAATGGATGTCGTCCTGCTGCCAGGATCCAGAAATATTTGAATAGAAACCAATGTGATCGATGTCGCTGCTCTGGCTTGTGGCCTGGCAGGAGAAAGTAACATCTCCTGCCGGCAAGGTTGCCCCGTCTTCCGGGCTAAGCAGGGTAACGATAAGTTGCGGGGTTGCCGGATCAGTACCTTGGGAAACCTCATCCCCGTCGGAGACGCCATCTCCATCGGAGTCCCAATCGGTCAGGTTGGCAATGCCGTCGCCATCAAAGTCTTCGTTCCACAAAGTACCCCAGTACGCCAGTTCTTTATCATCGGATATGCCATCATTATCGGAGTCCGTGTTTACGGGATCGGTTTGGTACAAATAAAGCTCGTCCGCATCGCTGATGCCGTCGCCGTCGGTGTCAGTAATAACCGTGTCCGGGACCACTTTCAGAACTGTTGCGTGGGTATAGACAACTTCAGAGGAATAACCACTTTCAGCGGTGGCTGAATAAGCGGTGGCAGCGAGATAATAGGTTTTACCCTCTTCCAGGGTAGCGATCACCTCTTCAATTTCGCAGGAGGTGACATTGCCGACATCCTTGTAGTGACCGTCGTATTGACCGGAGGCGCTGCCGTAATAAATTTTGTAACCCGTGACGTTTTCGATGGGATCATTGGCGGTCCAAGTGAGCATAACAGCGTGGCATTCTAATGCTTGGCCAAAAAAACTGAGAAAGAAAAAAGATAAAATGATCGGAGCCGATTGGATTTTGTGCGGTGAAAGAAAGGAGTTCGGTATGGCAGGGAAAGAAAATGTATGCGAAAACAACAGGAAAAACTTTAAAATTAATCTCATTGCTGGAAAAATCCTTAAAAAACATATGGTTAACTGGTTGAGAAATCCGGTGGGGATGGCAAATACACCAGTGATAAGCATTTTTCGGGCCATTTTTTTAAAAAAGGGGCAAATGAAGCCAAAGAGGAGAAAATTAAGGCAAAAAATGCTGGATGCGGACGGGAAAGGGGGTATTGCCTGTCGTGTTGGGCGTGGTGAAGTAGGGGCGGGTTCAAATGCGTTGCTGTTTAGCGACAATCAGAGCCAGATTTTAGCAGATTTTCACGGTGCGCAAGGTGACCAAAGGAAATAATACGTATTTTTGAGGAGATTTGCAGAGGGTGATGTGTCAGTATTTCGCGACATGTCAGCGGAGGTAGCCGTGTTCCTCCAGGTAAAGCAGTACTTCCTGGGCTGCCTCTGCCGGGGTCATTTCGCTGGTGTCAATGGTTATCTCAGGGTTTGCGGGGGGGGTGTATGGATCGGAAACCCCAGTAAATCCGGGAATTTTCCCTGCTCTGGCCTTGGCATAAAGTCCTTTTCGGTCTCGTTGTTCGCAGACTTCCAGCGGAGTTGCCATATACACTTCGATGTACCCGCCGCATTTGCTGATAAGCTCCCGGTTGGCCTGGCGGGATTCTTCGTAGGGGGCTATGGGGGCACACAGGGCGATGCCGCCGTTTTTGGTGATTTCACTGGCAACAAAACCGATGCGGGTAATGTTGAGGTGGCGGTGTTCCCTGGTAAAGGTTAGCTCGCTTGACAGGTTTTTGCGTACAATATCACCGTCAAGCAGGGTAACGGGGCGGTCACGCATTTCCAGGAATTTCACCATCAGAACCTTGGCCAGGGTTGATTTGCCGGAACCGGACAGGCCGGTGATAAAAATGGTAAATCCCTGTTTGGAGCGGGGCGGGAAAGCGCGTCGTAATTCAGCGACAACTTCGGGATATGAAAACCAGACAGGAATTTCCAGGCCGTTTTCCAGGCGCCGCTGCAGCTCGCTCGAAGAGATGGTTTTGACCGCCATATCTTCCCCGACCTCTTTCAGGGGCACATACTGGGCCTGGTTCTCTGCGTAGACCATTTTTTCTTCGGCAACCATGCGGATGCCGATCTCTTTTTCGTAATGTTTGACAAGCTTTTGCGCCGTGCCGGCGGGGTAGAAATTATTTTTGTCGAGATGGCTGGCAAAGGGATCGCCATGATCGTCTGCCACCAGGAAATGGGTGCAGCCGAAATTTCTTTTGATGATGGCCTGCCAGAGGGCTTCCCTGGGGCCGGCACCCCGGCTGGCCAGGGGCAGAAGCCCCAGGCTGATCATGTTCCTCGGGAATTTTTTTATGAACTCCTGATAGCAGCGGACATGGGTGTAATGGTCGAGATTGCCCGGATGGTCAAGTCCTGCGACCGGCTGCAGGAAAATATTGGCCCCCGCCTCTCTGGCGGCCTTCAGAATCATTTCCTTGTGGGCGCAATGGAGATAGGCGTCCGTATGAAAACCAATGACATGGCGCCAGCCGTTTAAGGAGAAGCGGCGATGGCTTTCGGCGGGAGAAAGGCGTATCTCCTTGAAATCATAGTGGATGGGCAGACTGATTCCTTCCAGGGTTCCGCCGATATACCATTCATGTGTGTTCTCGCAGAGATTTTTTACGCCTGGATGGAGTTTGGCATCATCCGTGCCGAATATTGCGGTGGCTTCCTGTTTTTTATCCGGCTGCCAGATGTCCGAGATGGTAAGGATGGCCAGCAGGAAGCCCTCCTGGTCGTTTAGCCCCAGCTTGTCGCCGGTCTTCAGGAGATTGGCGATTTTCGCCGGCACATCAAGGCAAATGGGCATGGGCCATACGGTATTGTCGGTAAGGCGCATCTGGGCAAGAACGCTCTGGTAGTCCGCCTGGTTCAGATAGCCGTCCAGCGGATAAAAGGCACGGTTCAGCAGGAGTTCCAGGTCGCAGAGTTGCCGGAGATTCAAGTCAAAGGAAGGCAGCCCGATGGCTTCCTGTTTCAATGCCTCACTGCGCCTGAAATGCACAAGCAGGCTTTCCGAGTAGTCATTCATGAAAGTGCCTAAAGTGTTTAAAATAGTGCCTAAAATACTCTAAGTACTTCAAGTATTTAGAGTGTCTTAAGTTAAAGGTGTTATATGATCAGAAAGTACCGCAACTTCAAGTACTTTAGACATTTTAAGTACTTTAGTCACTCTTCTCGAACCGCAATTCTGGTATCAAAATAAAATATGCCGGGATCAGGTTGTCTGAAGTTTACTCAAGGCGGGCGAGGAATGCAAAAGGAATTGGCATCATTCCTTGAAAAGACTGGGAACGATATGGTGGCGATTGAGCAGCTTATAGAAGTCCGTGCGGTTGCGTTTGGCCTGGCGGGCAGCTTCGGTGACGTTTCCCTGGGTGGTCTGCAGCAGCTGCACCAGGTATTCCTGCTCAAAAATACGGCGCGCTTCGGCAAAGGGCAGGATTTTTTTAGGTTTCTGTTTTAAGGCATCGGACAATAGATTTTCGGTAATGAGCGGTGAGGAGGAAAGGGCGACCGCCTGTTCCACCACATTCTGCAGCTGACGGATATTGCCAGGCCATGATGCCTCCATGAGAAGCTTCATGGCGGATGGGGAAAATCCGCGGATTTCCTTGCCGTTTTGGGAGGTGATTTTCTTGACGAAATGGTGGGCCAGCAGAGGGATATCCTCCCGCCGTTTATGGAGCGGTGGAATCTCAAGACTCACCACATTAAGACGGTAAAAAAGATCCTCCCGGAAGATTTTTTCTTTCACTGCCGCCTCAATATTGCGATGGGTGGCGGAAATAATCCGCGCATCCACATCCACCGCAATGGTGGAACCCACGGGGCGTACCTGTTTTTCCTGCAGCACCCGCAGCAGTTTCACCTGCAGGGAAAGCGGCATGTCGCCGATCTCATCGAGGAACAGTGTGCCGTGGTTGGCGGTTTTGAAAAGGCCGTCATAATTTTTGGCAGCACCGGTAAACGAACCTTTGGTGTGTCCGAAAAGTTCGGATTCAAGCAGCGCCTCGGGAATGGCCGCGCAATTAACCGCGACAAAAAAGCCGGAGGATCGGGAACTGGCCTTGTGGATGGCATTTGCCAGCACTTCTTTTCCTGTGCCGCTTTCTCCGAGAATAAGCACGCTGGCATCACTCTGGGCGACAAGCTTGGCCTTTTGCAGGAGGTTTGCCATGGCGCTGCTTTTGTAAACGATATTGCCGCACCAATCCTCATCCTCTGTCTGTTTTTTTTCACGCAGGCCGGCGCCGGCGCCGCTCAGAGTCAAGGCGGAGTTGATCTCCTGGATCAGCTTCTGGCTGTCAACCGGTTTGGTGAGAAAGGAAAAAACACCCTGTTTGGTTGCCTCAACGGCATCGGGGATGGAGCCGTGCGCGGTAATAACGATGACCGGCAGGGCACTGTTCATGCGGTGGACAGCCTCGAACAGGGCCATGCCATCCATTTCTCCCATGCGCAGATCGGTAATCAGTACATGTGGATTGATGAGAGGAATACGCGCCAGTGCCTGCTCGCCGCTTTCAGCAGTCTCAACGTCAAACCCCTGACTTTGCAGACGTATGGTGAAAAGGCTGAGCAGGTCTGTGTCGTCGTCAACCAGCAGTATTTTAGGTTTAATTAGCATCCTTGCGTTTTTTTATAATTTCATCAATGCTTTTCAGTTCTTCAAGCTGTTTCTTCAGTTCGTTAACCTGTTGTTGCGCTCTGCTTACATCTTCAATTCTTTTTTCCTGCAGATGCTGGAAGTAAGTAAGGAGAGCTGCAAGGCCTTTGATGTCCGGGTAGCGTGCTTTATCAATTTGTTGCATGTCGTTCATCAGCTCCTGTGCGTATTCCAGGGAGTCAGGCTTGTCCGGACGCGCAAGGCTCAGGCAGATCAGTTTGTACCTGTTTGCCTCGGTACTCTCAGCGATGAACGCTTCCTTTTGCCTGTTGAACTCTGCTTCGAGCTGTTCGGCAGGAAGACCAAGGCTGGAATCCAGGCAGGTCAAAATCTCCTCTGAGGGGGGGTGCAGCGTCTTCACCTCAACTTTCTGGTTTTCCGGTACAATAATGTACGTTGATTGAGGAATACAACTTGCAAGAAGCATGCACAGAATTAAAAAAAACAGGAGAAAAATTGTCCTGCGGATATATTTTGTCATTTAATTTCCTCGATTGGGAGAGATAATCGGAAATGCGCGCCATCACCTGCATCTGGCAGGACTTCTATGGTTCCATGGTGGTTAGCCATATATTCATTGGCTATCGCCAACCCGAGACCGGTTCCTTTCACTCTTCCTTTCTGGGCTGTCTGCCCCTGGAAAAAAGGACGGAATATTTTAGCCCGCTCTTCCTCAGGGACACCGGGGCCGCTGTCGCTGATATCAATAATAGCCATTTCCATGTCGGTTTTCAAGGTAATGGAGATGTCGCTTGCGGTTGGCGAGTGTTTGATGGCATTGGAAAGAATGTTGTCGATTACCGTGCGGATTTGATCACTGTCGCCGAAAATAGACGTTGGCATCAGATGCAGGTGCAGGTGCAGGTCGTTGGCCAGCAGGATCGGTTTCTGGTCTTCCACCACCTCGCCAATCAACTGGTCCAGGGCAAAATGTTTTTTTTGCGGAGGACGCCGCCGGGCCTGGGCCATATTGAAATTAACGATATTTTCGATCAATTTCTGCAAAAGCCGGCTGTTGTTGGCCAGAATTTTGACCACCTCTTTTTGCTGAGAGGTCAGGGAGCCGACCACCTCTTCGCTGAGAAGGCCGGTGCCCTCGCGGATTGAGGCGAGGGGGGTTTTCAGTTCATGGGAAATATGGGCCACGAACTTGTTTTTATCTTTCTCAAGTTCGCCCAGTCTTTCTCTGAGCCAATCGAGTTTTGTCCCTAGAAATTCCAGATCCTTCGGGCCTGACACGTGAACCGGAGTGACAAAATCGCCTTCACCGAGTCTGAGGATGCTTTTGTCGATCTGGCGTATTGGCCGGGTGAGCAGATAGGCAAAGATGGAAATGATAAGGAGGCTGACAAAAAAAAGGATGGAGGTGAGCCAGAACATCATCTTCTGGTAGCGGAAAGCCTCCTTCTGCAGGTTTTCCGTTTCCTGGAACATAAGATTATAGCTGGCTTCCTGAATTTCCTGGGCCAGGATGCTCAGTTCCCGGTAATAATCGAGGTTTTTTTTCCTTTCACGCTTTTGGCCGGCATCGGTAATGCGATTGAAAAGTTTGCTCTCCTCGGTTGTCAATTTCCTGATTCTGTTCTTGATGGTGTCGGCAAAAGGAAACGCGGAAAGATTGTTGAGTATTTCCTGAATTTTTTCATGTTTTTCCTGGATGCCCTGCAGATTGTCAGGCTCGGCGAAGAGGTCGTAGATGCGGGCCTGGCGCTCCTGTTCAACAAGCTGTTCCAGCAGCGAACGGCTTTCCCTGGCGGAATCGGCTGACCAGAATACGGCCTGGGTGCTGTGCACGGCCATTTTTTCCATGAAATAGGCTGAACTTGCCAGGGCGGCCAGGAGAGGCAGAGCGACAAATAAAAAGCCGGCCAACAGCAGAATAAGAAATGATTTTGGGCGGTAAAATTTCACAGGATAAAATTTTCAGAATTTTGAAAATTATGCATGAATATTATGTATTATTAGGTGATTATTAGGATACAGTTTTAAAGTGGTTTCCACAAGAAAAGGTATTGAAAAAAATGGATTTCAAGTAGTAGAGTATAAATTTTAAAATAATGTTTTCAAACTCTTAAATAAACTTGAGGGGAAAAATGGTAAATCGTTTCGGTAAAATTGCTGCTATCTTTCTAATCTTTTTCGTTTTATTTGCGTCCGCCGGTTGCGGTGGCCCGGAAAAGAAGAAGGCCAGTTTTCTTGAAAAGGGCAAAGCACTCTACGAACAGGGTGATTATGTCAAGGCCCGGCTGGAGTTGAAAAATGCCATCCAGATCGACCTCAATTTTGCCGAAGCCTACTATTACCTCGGACTGACGGATCTCAAGGACGGCAATCCCCGCGGCGCTTATGGCTCATTGTCCAAGGCGGTGGAGCTTGATCCGAACCTGACCGCTGCCCAGCTTGAACTGGGTAAGCTGCTGCTGGCGGCAAAAAGTCCGGAGCAGGCCCTGGAAAAAGCGGATCTGGTGCTGGCCAAGGAGCCGGACAATACGGAGGCGCTGCAGTTAAAAAGCGCCATCCTTATCCGGCAGGAAAAACCCGACCAGGCCGAAAAAATCTTGCAAGGGCTGCTCGACAAGGGGGTAACCGAGCCGAAAACTTATATTCTGCTCGCCTCGATTTATGACCATCGCGGGGAAAGGGACAAGGCCCTGGCTTTGGTCAGGCAAGGATTGCAGGTTAACCCGAAAGAGGTGAATTTCCATATTATTCTTGCCAGGGTGGCTGCTCAGCAGGGCAACATTGATGAGGCGATTGCAATTTTTAAGAAAATCATTGAAATCGAGCCTGATAATGCTGATCACAAATTGGCGCTTGCCAGCCTGCAATGGGAAAAGGGAAATAAGGATGAGGCGACAAAAATTCTGAGCGCCCTTCTCGGCAAAGAGCCGGCAGAGGAAGAGGTGCCATTGAAAGTGGCCAAATTCTATGCGTCAAAAAAAGAGAAGGAATTGGCCGAAAAGACCTTGGTTGCCGCATTAAGCAAACTGCCGAAAAGTTTTCTGGTCCGTTTCCAGCTCAGTGAATTCTATCTTAACGACAACAAAATTGATGAGGCGGTCAAGCTGCTGGAGCAGTGTCTCACCCTTGAAAGTGACCCTGCCGCCCCTGCCATTCTTCAGGCCAAAAGTGTCCTGGCCCAGATCTATCTCAAGCGGGGAGAAGTTGACAAAGCGTCGGCCATGGCGGACGAGGTGCTGAAAGAAAATCCAAAAAGCATCGATGCCCATTTCACCAGGGGAAACATCTTTCTGTTAAAGGGGGATAGTGAAAGCGCTGTGGCTGAGTTCCGGGTTATCGTTACGGAGCAGCCGCAAAATGTGGCCGCCTATCTGCGTCTGGCTGAAGCCCATTTTATGAACAAACAGATGGAACTGGCCGGGGAAACATTGAAAAAGGGGCTTGAGGCAAACCCGGATTCCCGGGACATTTTACAGCGGCTGGTCAAGTATTACATGGTGAAAGAGGATACCGGCGCGGCGGAGGAAACGATCAAGGCCTTTCTTGCCAAGCACGGAGACGATTTGCAGGTCCGGGCCGCGCTTGGTGATTTTTATGTCATTGGGCAGAAAATGGATGCGGCCAGGAAGGAATATGAGAAAATTATCACCCAGGCCCCTGATAACCCCATCGGTTATTTGCGCCTCAGTAATCTGTTGTGGAAGCAAGGGCAAAAGAAGGAAGCGGTCGCCCTGCTTGAGAAAGGGTATGGGGTCAACAGGAATTCTCTGCCGCTGATTTCCGCCCTTGCCCAGGTTTATCTGGGGGAGAAGCAGTTTGACAAGGCCATTGCTCTCTGTGAAAAAAGGATCGCGGAAAACCCCAGGGATGCCTTTACCTATAATCTGCTGGGCCGGGTTTATCTGAGCCGCAAGGATTTTGACCCTGCTGAAAAGGCCTTTAACAAGGCCATTGAATTGAATCCCGAATGGCTTACCCCCCATAACAGCCTGGCAGCCCTCTATGTTTTGCAAGGCAAGCCGGAGGAAGCCATCGCCAAATTCGAACAGGCATTGGAGGTTGATCCCAACAGCGCCGGCACCTATCTTTCCCTTGCCATGCTCTATGAGCAGACCGGGAAATATGACAAGGCCATGGCAGTCTATGAGCGGGCATTGGCCAAAAACAGCAAGTTCTGGCCGGCGGCAAACAATCTGGCCTTTCTGCTCAGTGAGTACGCGGCGAGTCCGGAAAATCTGGACAGGGCTTTGCGGCTCGTTCAGCAGGCCCAGGAAGTGCGGCCCAATGAGCCTGAGCTGTTGGACACCCTGGGCTGGGTTTATTATAAAATGGGGAACTCCCAGCGGGCTGCGGAGATCATCGGCCAGGCGCAAAGCGCGGATCCGACGAATGCGATTCTCAACTATCACCTGGGCGTGGTGCTGGCCAACACGGACCGCAAAGAGGAAGCCCGGCAGCATCTGCAGGATGCGGTGAACGGCGGCCAGAATTTTAACGGCCTCGACAAGGCCAGGGAGTTGTTAAAGAGCTTGCAGTAACAAAGATCCCGCATGGTTTTTGCCCGGTGCCAGAATTTTCTTGTCACTGCTGACCTAACTATGCTAAATCAGGTTTGTTTGCCAATATGCCTGACTACCTATTGTTTTATTAAGAGGAGCGCGATGAAAAGATTGCTCAGTTTGATGTGCGGTTTCTGCCTGCTGATATTTTTCATCAGCCCAGTGCGGGCTGCCGAGGATTCTCCTTTGCTGGCAGGTGAGCCATACCTGATAGGTGCCGGCGATGTGCTGGATATTTCCGTGTGGAAGGATGAAGCCCAGACCAAAACCGTGGTCGTGCTGCCTGACGGCACTATTTCCTTCCCTTTGATCGGCCAGCTCACGGCAGAAGGGAAAACCGTCTCCCAGCTCAAAGAGGAAATCCGGCAAAAGGTTTCCCAGTTTGTTCCTGATCCCGTGGTGACCGTTATCGTGCAACAGGTAAACAGCATGCTGATATATGTTATCGGCAAGGTGAATAATCCGGGCCGTTTTCTGCTCAGCACCAAGGTGAATGTGCTGCAGGCCCTTACCATGGCGGGCGGGCTTAATCCCTTTGCCAAGCGCGAAAAAATTAGCATCATGCGCGAGGAGGGGGGAGACACGACAAGTTTCAAATTCAATTATGACGAGGTGGCTGCCGGCGAGAATCTGCAGCAGAATATCCGGCTCCGCCGTGGAGATGTGGTTGTCGTTCCATGAGCAGACTTGCCGTTCTGGCCTTGATTTCCCTATTCGTTCTGCCCGCCCGGCAGGCCATGGCTGATGATTTCCGAGTCATACCCAATGCCGCCATCCGCGAGGAGTATAATGACAACATATCCTTCAGCGATGAGGCCGAGCAGGATGATTTCATTACCACCGCCTCGGCGGGGCTGGAAGTGCGGGAAAGGACGGAATTGCTGAAGGCTGCACTTATAACCCGGCTCGACGGCCTGTCCTATGCGGATAACAGCGAATTAAATGCTATCGAAGAGTATTACAAGGGCAGTGTCAGCTACCAGCTGAATCCGTTTTTAAACCTGTCTGCTGGTGCGGGATACTCGGTGGATTCCCGGTCGGATCGTGATCTTGATGTCACCGGCTATGTCCTTACCACCGATGTCCGTAGGCGGCAGGACTACTCCTTTTCCGCCGATTACCAGGCCTCGGAAAAAACCTCGCTCTTCAGCTCCTATTCCTACCTGGACGATCAGTTTGAAACAAGTGAGGTGGATGAGTTTACCGGGCAGAATGTTCTTGTCGGCTTGACGCATAGCCTTGACTTTACCAAACCAACCGCAGCCAGGCTCTATGGCCGCTATAGCCATTATGATTTTTACAGTTCCAAGGCGGATAATTACAGCGTGACAGCCGGCTTCAGCCGGCAGTTCAGCGAAAAATTAAGCTATGTTTTTGATATCGGGCCCAGGTATACGGAGGGCAGCGAGAAGAGAACAGCCGAAACCTCATACGATAGCGGTCTGGGCGGACAGTTCACCCTGACCTATAATGAGGAATTGACCACCGCGGAGATGAATATTTTTCATGAGGTGAGCGGTTCGAGCGGGCGTGACGGCGCCACCGAGCGCACCGGGCTGGTTTTGTCCCTCAAACACCGCATCGGCGAGAGGTCTTCTGCCCGGCTGGGCATTGACAGTTACCAGAACAAGGCGAGCCGGGACGCCGCGTTTGCCACCGACCTCAATGAGCTGACCACGAGTCTCACGCCTTCATTGCGTTATGAGTTCAATCCGGAGATTTTCTGTGAGGCGGCATACCGTTATTCGGTGATAACGGACCAGGAGGCAGATCACGAAAAACATCGTAACCTGGTGTTCATCAAATTAACCTATCAATACCCGGTGGTTGAATAGGCTGAAAACTTTTTAGTTCAGGTATTTTTTTAGATGCTATATATGAATAGAGTTGAAAGGAGTGCAGATGGAAGAGCATGAAATGTCGCCGAATGATTATCTGGCGGTTCTGAAGCGGCGCAAGTGGAGCCTGGTTCTGCCCGCTGTCATGGTGATGCTGATTTCGGCGGCTGTTGCCTTGATCCTGCCGCCGGTTTATAAATCTGTTTCCACCATTCTGATTGAAGAGCAGGAAATTCCCGCCAATTTCGTTACCTCTACGGTGACCAGTTACGCAGAGCAGCGCCTGCAGACCATTCATCAGCGGATCATGAGTAGCAGCTGTCTGCTGGAAATCATCACCCGTCTCGATTTATATAAGGATTTGCGGCAACAGGCGACAACGGAAGAGGTCATCGACAAGATGCGGGAGGATATCAGCCTTGACTATATAAGCGCCGAGGTCGTTGACCGGAAAACCGGCCGTCCCGCAACGGCCACCATCGCCTTTACCCTGTCCTATGAGTCCAAGGAAAATCCTGCCACGGTGCAGAAGGTTGCCAATATTCTCGCCTCGCTGTTTCTGGAAGAAAATCTGCAGGTCCGTGAGCGTCAGGCCATGGAGGCAACCTCTTTTCTGGGGGATGAGCAGAAAAAGGTCAAAAAGAGCCTGGATGAGATTGAGCAGAAAATTGCCCAATTCAAACAGGAGCATATCAATGAGCTGCCGGAGGTGCTGCAGGTAAACCTGCAGAGCCGGCATAATGTCCAGACCTCCAGGGAAAGACTCAGTGAACAGCTTCGTTCTTTAAAGGAACGGGAAGGCGCCCTGATGTCGGATCTGGCCAATCTCTCCCCCAAAATGGAGATGGAGGATCTCAAGAGACTGGAAAGTCTCAAGCTCGAATTAAACAGACTTGAGACACGCTTTACCGACCAGTACCCGGATGTGATTAAAACCAAAGAGGAAATTGGGAAACTCACCAGCAAGATCGCCTCTAACGATAAGAATAATTCCGGTAAATTGCCTGATAATCCGGCCTATATCAGCCTGTCCTCCCAGTTGGCCAGTGTGCAGGCCGAGATAAAATCAGTGAAGCGGCAGGATGATGATCTGCAGAAAAACGAGGACAATCTCAATAAATGGATTGACGCAACTCCCGGGGTGGAGGAGACTTACAATGCCCTTCTTTCGGAACGGCGGAACAAGCAGGCGAAATTTGATGATCTGTCCCAGAAATTGATGGAGGCCAATGTTGCCTATGGCCTGGAAAAGGATCAGAAAGGTGAACGTTTTACCCTGATCGATCCGGCAAGGTTGCCGGAAAAGCCGGATAAACCGAACCGGTTGGCCATTCTGCTCATCGGCATAGTGCTTGGTATGGGTGCGGGGGTTGCCTGGGCGGCCCTGCGGGAATTCAGTGATCAATCAGTCCGCAAGCCGGAAATCCTGGCCAGTGAAACCTCTTTCCCGGTGCTGGCCTCCATTCCGCGGATCAGCTGCGCAGAAGACATGCAGCAGCATAAGAACCGCAGGAGATGGGTTGTTCTGCTTGTTCTCGGGATCCTGGTGGTTGCCGTGCTGGCCTTTCATTTTCTCGTCATGGATCTGAATGTCTTCTGGGCCAAACTGATGCGCCGAATGATGTAAGGACGCATGCAGCGCCGCATGTCCTTGCGGGAGAGAATATTGTCGTCTGGCGAGGCTAAAGACCTCGGATGTAACATTTTTCATGCCGGCCAGCTTGGATGGGTCGGCTTACGAGATGAATATATGAAACTACGAAAAGCCCTTGATAAAGCAAATAAGGAACGGCAGGAAAATCCGGCGGATGGACTGGAAGAGATGGATGGAGTGCTGGGCGGCGATGATAACGTGTCCGAGCGGGCGGCTGCGTCCCTGAAGGGAGGTGTCTGGCATGCCCCGGTTTATTCGGAATCCATGGCGGTGCGGCTTGATCAGCAAAAGCTCATTAAAAATCGCTGCATCTGTATTTCCTCTGATGCCCCGGAAATCGATGCCTTCAAGGTGTTGCGGGCCCAGATCCAGCAACGCACCAAAGAGCAGGGCATGAACACCATTATGGTGACCAGCGTCAAACCCGGAGAGGGGAAGACGATGACGGCCATCAATCTGGCCCTGACCTTTGCCAGGGAATATTATCAGACGGTCCTGCTGGTGGACTGCGATCTGAAAAAACAGGATATCCACCGTTATCTTGAATTTTCCAGCGACAAGGGGCTGATTGATTACCTGGAATTTGACATGCCTTTAAAAGACTTCATCATCTGGCCGGGAATCGAGAAACTGACGATTATTTCCGGGGGGCGGACCGTATCGGACAGCACGGAACTGCTTGGCTCGCCAAAGATGAAGGGGTTGCTGGCGGAAATGAAAAACCGTTACACTGACCGCTATGTCATCCTCGATGTCCCGGCAGTTCTCGACGGGGCCGATGCCATGGTTTTTGCCCCGCTGGTGGACGGCATAATCATGGTGGTGGAAAAGGGGGTTACCTCCCTTGCTGATGTCAAAAAGGCGGTTGAACTCATGCCCCGGGAAAAATTCCTCGGCTTTGTACTCAATGATCGTACCGGGTTGTAGTTGTTGTATTTTCCGGCAGTTAGGCTGGCGAGTTACTGCCGCCGCTCCCTCTTATTCATCCTTAATTTTCGGCCCAGCCGCTACCGCCTATGTATGAAAAGTTTTACGGTCTTTCTGAAAAACCGTTCCATATTGTTCCCAATCCCCATTTTCTTTATCTCAGCGCCAAACACCAGCACGCCCTGACCTATCTGGAGTACGGCATCCGCGAGGGCATGGGCTTTATTCTGCTCACCGGCGAAATCGGCACCGGCAAGACCACCCTGATCCGCCACATGCTTAATCAGATTGAGGCGGAAATCGAGGTGGCGGTGATCTTTAACACCAATGTCTCCGCCAACCAGCTGCTCAGTCTGATTCTCCAGGAATTTGAACTGGAAGCGGATGGGGCTGACAAGGCCAGAAACCTTGACCGGATCTATCAGTTTCTCATTCAGAAGTATGCCAGGCGGAGCCGGGTGCTGCTGATCATTGATGAGGCCCAGAACCTGTCGGATGAGGTGCTGGAAGAGGTGCGCATGCTCTCCAACCTCCAGGCTGATGATACCCTGCTGCTGCAGATCATGCTGGTCGGCCAGCCGGAGTTGAAGGCCAAGCTGAAACGGCCCGGTCTGGCCCAGCTTACCCAGCGCATCGCGGTCAATTATCATCTGATGCCGTTGAACAGGGAGGAGACCGGGGTTTATATCGCCTCGCGGCTGGAGAAGGTGGGCGGGCATCCTGAGCTGTTCACCCCTGAAGCCGTTGATGAAATTTACCGCGCTTCAAACGGTACGCCGCGCTCCATCAATCTGCTTTGCGATTCGGCCCTGGTCTATGGTTTTGCCGACGAGCTGCCGAAAATTGATAAGGATATTGTGCTGCAGGTCCTTGAAGATAAAGGCGATTTCGCCTGGGGCACGGAAGCTCCCGTGGCTGCTGCGTCTCTGCCGGGCCAGGGTGAGCTTGCCGGGGCCGGATTTGCTGCCGAACTGCTCCAGCGGCTGAACACTGTGGAGAAGCAGGTGCAGGAACTTCGTTTTCAGCTCACCATGCAGCAGGATGAGCTGGAAAAGCACGCCGGGGGATTTAAGGATGAAATCGTCCGGCAGCTTACCGCGCAGCTGGAGCAGGAGCGCAAAAAAAGCGAAAAATTGCTGCTTGAGTACGGCCGGATCAAGGAGCGGCTGAAGTGGCTGGAAGGGAGCGACAGCTTGTCGGCAGCCCCAGGCGCTGATGCGGCCCATGATGAAATGGCGTCCGCAGCCCGTAAAAAGCCCAAAAAGCCCTCCTGGTTCTCCTTTCGTTTTTAGGAGCAGTTACCTTGCATGTCCTTTTCTCTTTCTTCGGCAACGCATCCAGGGGATATGCCCCTGCTTTTCCTGCCTGGCTGGGGGTTTGACGCCCGTCTGATTGAGCTGTATCAGTTATTTCCCGGCAGGTGCCTTATTCTGCCCGACTCCTTCATCGATCCCGCCGGTTTCAGCGTTGACCTGTCGATATTTCTGCAGAGCAGGGGCATAGCTGAAATTGCCGTTGTGGGCTGGTCCATGGGGGCTCAGCTGGGGCTGGACTTCTGTCTCGCCCATACCCACCAGACGGGGCGGCTTGATCTGGTTGCCATGCGCAGCAGCTGGCCGCCGCAGGAAATTGCCAAGACGCGCACGGCAATCGCTGCTGATTTGCCGGGATATATGCGGGACTTTTACCGTAAATGTTTTTTAGGGTACAAGAGGCCTTATCAGGTTTTTGTCCGCGAGCTGCAGGATGATTATCTGCGCAAGCTGGACAGGGGGATACTGGCGGCGGGACTGGATTATCTGCAGAATTATGTTTTCCCTGCCAGGGTGCCCGACGGGGTGGCTGTCCATATCATCCATGGCCGCAAGGATGTGGTGGCGCCGGCAGGGGAAAGACCTCGGCTTTCCGGTGCAGCCAGCAGTGAGGTCTTGGCCAATGCCGGGCACATGGTGCTGCTTGACCGCTACGGGAAACTGCAGAATGGCTGAGGAGAGAAAAAGGGAGATTTGCCGGCGGTTTGCCAAGGCCGCTGCTACCTATGACGAGTATGCCCTGGTGCAGAAAGAAAGTGCGGCCAGGCTTCTCACAAACCTGCCGGAGCCTTTTTCCGCGGCGCAGATCCTGGAGATCGGCTGCGGCACCGGCAATTATACGGCACAGCTTGCGGCCCGTTTCCCCCAAGCCAGGCTTACCGCCCTGGATTTCGCCGAGGCCATGGTCAAACAGGCCGGGAAAAAATGCCGGAACCATAACGTTTCCTTGCTCTGCGCGGACGGGGAGCAGTATCTGGCCGAAAACAGGCAACAATTTGAGCTGATCACCAGCAATGCCACCATGCAGTGGTTTGATGATCCGGACCTGGCCTTTGCCCATGTGGCGCGTGGCCTTGCGCCGGGCGGCATTTTCCTCGCCTCTCTCTTTGGCCCGTTGACCCTGCATGAACTGGCAGCAGCGCTTGCCGAGGTCTTTGCTGAGTCCCCGAGATTACCGGCCGCCCAATTTCCGGACCGGGAAAAAATCCTGCAGATGGCCCATGCCTGCTTTCATCGGGTGGAAATAACCGAAACGGTTTACCGGCGAACGTATCTGTCCCTGCATGACCTTTTCCGCCACATCAGAGGGACCGGCACCGGCGGCTATCATCCCTCACTGCCGCGGTTGACCAGAGGCAGATTGCAGAGGCTGGAGGAGTGGTTCCGCGGCCATGGAGATTTTTCATTGTCCTATCAGGTTTTTTTTGTCATCGCATCCAGCCCCGGCGAGGAGCAAAAGGGATGAAGCAGCCCATGCCAACCAATGCCGTTTTTATCACGGCAACCGGCACCGGGGTGGGGAAAACCGTGGTCAGCTCCCTGCTGATCGGCTTTCTGCGTCAACAGGGGATCAAGGCCGGGTACCAGAAATGGGTCAGCACCGGCGGCGAGATGCCCGAGGATCTCCTCTATTGCCTGGAAAAGAACCATATGGGGTTTGACCGGGGCCGGCTTGACAGCCTGGTGGTGTACCGTTTCCTCCTGCCGGCATCCCCGCACCTGGCCGCGGAACAGGAGGGCAGGGAGGTTGATCCCCAAAAAATACAACAGGCATTTGCCCGCAGCGCAGGCGAACATGAGGTGCTGGTGGTGGAGGGGGTCGGGGGCGTTCTAGTGCCGCTGCGCCGTGATCTGCTGCTGGCGGATTTTCTCGCCGGGCTGCGGCTGCCGGTAATCATCGTGGCCCATAGCGGCCTGGGCACCATCAATCATACCCTGTTGACCATTGCCGCCCTGCGGCAAAGAAAGATCCCCCTGCTCGGCGTGGTTTTTTCCGATGAACAGGAGGGGATGGCGGCGGATGATCCGTTGATCGCCGATAATATGCGGACCATCGCGGACCTGGCCGGGGTGGAAGTTTTCGGCCGTCTGCCGCGCTTTGCCGATTATGCCCGGTTGCAAAAAGCCTTTCAGCCGGCCGGCCAGGCGATCTGGCGGAAATTTCGCTTTTTGACCGAGGCCCAGCCAAAGTAAGAGAGGCGGCTCATCTGCCTCGGTATTCTTTGTTTTTAATTTCTTTTCTCCGGCACCCCAAAGGCCTTTAAGATCATGCCAAGGGGACAGAACTTTGAAAAGCCGAACTGGAAGAGATTGGCGCCGACAAAGGCGGTGAACCAGAGCCAGTATTTGCTCAGGAAAATGGGGCTGGCCTCCACTCCCAGGGCAAGACTCAGCAGGATGAAAAAACCGGCAATCACATGAATCCAGTCCGTGACAATCATGATGTTCTCCTTGTTTTATCGCTTTTGCGCACCACGTTCCCCGGTAACACTATCTGTACACTTCCCGCGGCGGCTTGCGCAGGTCGCTTTGGTTAAAGATGGATTCCTCAAGGCCGAGGTCATAGGTGATATTGGAAAAATCCGTCACTGTCTCACCCCCGCGGGTAAGGTCCTGTACCCTGGACTTGGTCACGGTGGGATGACCCTGGATATCCTCCACGGCCAATGCCTCAACGACCCGGTATGGCTTGTCAGCCTTATTGGCGTATTCGGCCTTCATGGGCAGAAAGGTCTTTTTATCAATCCACACCCGGTAGGAGGAAAATTCCACTGAAACGGGATCCTTGGGGATGTTCTTCAGCACATAAAATTTTTCCCCGTCCTCCAGCAGTTCATGTTTGTCTTGGTTAATGCCGCGGCCCGAGACATCTTCATAAAAGAAATGGGAGCCCATGAAGCTGGTCCGTTTGTCCGAGGCGGCAATCTGCTTCACCAGGTCAAGATCGGGCAGATATATCCAGCGGGCATCATCCTTGTCGGTATACTTATGGACCAGCAAGACGGTTTTGCGGATATCGGCGGGTTTTCGCAAGAAGATGAAGAACTTTTGATTGCCGCCATTCTGATCATCCCGCCGCAGAATGACGTATTCCCTGTTTCCGGTTCGTCCCTGGGAGTCGGTAATGGTCATGTTGGCCAGGGCTTTACTGTCTTTGCCGGCATAATAGGCCGCATGGTTGGCCTTGTCGACAATCTCCTCAACACTGGGGGCCGCTGCCGCGCATGTGACGGTGGAGAGAAAAACGGTTGCCAGGGAAAGAAGGGGGAAGGTTTTTTTCATCATTTGCATACCTCTGTTTATTTATTGGACGTTATTCATTAAAAAAAATTCTGCCAGGCAAGAAAACCACCCTGGGTTATATAGGGCATCAGGGGGGGGCCGGCAAGGGCAAAAAAAACTTCGGTGTCCCCCGGCGCCTTGGCCGGGAGGGAGCCGGGCTCCAAGGTGATGAGCGGCCTGAGGGGCGCGAGAAATTTGGGATGGTAAATGGAAAATTGTATTAAGCGGCTGCCGATTATCATCGAAAAGCTCCGGAACTGCGATTTGGAATTGATATGCTTACACCGCGCCCGCTGAAAGTTGAAAGGGGTACCGGTTGGGCGCTAACCGATGTTTTCAGCGCAGAAAAGTTTGCGCAGGGTTTGCATCAGCTGCAGAATCCGGGGATCCTTAATGCGGTTATAAATAAAATTCGCATCTTTGCGGAAGGAAATGATCCCCTGGTTGCGCAAGATGGACAGATGCTGTGAAACATTGGCATTGGTTGTCTTGACCTCTTCGCGGAGATCCCCAACCGTCATCTCCCGGTCCTGCAGCAGGCAGAGAATTTTCAGCCTGATGGGATGGGACATGGTTTTCAGCAGTCCGGCAATGGATTCAATGTGTTCGGTTTGCATTGGTTACTCGGTGTTTAATTGTTTAGTTAAATTATTTATTTTCGGCGCGATGTTTGGTAAAGAGGCTTTTCAGAAAATTATTATATGCTTAAGCTGACTTTGCTGTCCAGTCCAACCTGCAGCATTCTGGCAGCATTTCCCTGATAGATGCCTATCTCCAGCAAATCACGGCTGCCGAACAGGGCAACCGGGCTGCCCAGGGCGGTTGCACTGTAGGCCGTCGCCACACCGGTAATTGTCAAGGCCTCCACACTCACCCGCAGATTCAGCCAGTTGCCGGCACAGAATCGGCCAGCCGTCTCCCGGTCGATATTGGTGATGAGGTTGCCGAAGTGATCGATATCCGTCACCGCGCCGCACAGGGTATTGCCGCTAAGTAAGGGCGCTGCCATGGCCAGACTGGCCAGTGACTGCCAGGCGATCTCCCGGCCTGTGCTGCGGGGTGGTAAGCTGGCGGCCAGCTGGGCCGCCACCGGGGCAAAGATATCCCGGCCATGAAAGGTGTGGCTGACCGGTTGCAGAAAAAGGTCACTGTTGCATACCTCATATGCCCTGCTGGCTTGAGGGAGGAGCAGAGTCAGCACCCCGTTGTCCGGGGCCAGGAAAAGCTGGCCGTCCGCCTCAAGCAGGACAATGCGCCGGTTACTGCCCACTTCCGGGTCAACCACCACCACATGGATGGTGTTTGGCGGGAAATAGCGGCAGGCCGCGGCAATCATCCGGGCGGCCTGCCGCACATCCTGGGGCCGGATGCAGTGGCTGAGATCAACAATGGTTACGGCAGGGCATCTGCTATAAATAACCCCTTTCATCACCCCGGCATACTCGTCGCTTAAGCCGAAATCAGTGGTTAATGTTATCAGCGGCTTCATGTTTTGCGGTTCCTGCTATTTTGCCAGACTGCTCACTCCGACAAGTTGTATCTCATCCTGCAGCTTCGGCTGATATTTTTTCAGGGCATCAAGGGTGGCCTGATGCGGGTGGCCGATGCCGATGGCGAATCCTTTTTTTCTGGCCAGACTGATCAAGGCGTCAAGCTGTTCCATGATCTTCTGCGGGTCCTGGTTGTTGTCGATGAAAATATCCCGCTGGGCGGTTCGCAGCCCCATTTCCCTTGCCAGGGAAAAACCGACTGATCTGGCTGAGGTGAGGCTGTCCAGGAAAAAAAGATTTTTCTCCTTCAGCCCGGCAAGGCAGGCCTGCATGGCGCCGCGGTGCTCGGTGAAGCTGGAACCCATATGGTTGTTGACGCCCATGGCATGGGGCACGGCGGCAAGATCCCGGGCCAGGGTTGCCTGAATCTCACCATCGTTCATCCTGGTCAACAGGGACCCGGGACCCGGGGTCCATTTGCTGTCCTGCGCCTGCATGGGCAGATGCAGCAGGATGTCCCGGTTTTTCCGCCGGGCCTCGGCCAGCTGGGTTGAGGTATGGGGGCCGAACGGCAGAAAGGCGAACGACAGGTTCAGATCAAGGGCGAGGAGATCGTCGCATATTTTATCCTGAAATCCCATATCGTCAATGATAATGCTGACCAAGGGAAGCTTGGCGGTTTTTGGCGTTTTTGGGATGGGTAAGGAGGTGATGAGAGGGGGCGGGGCCACAGGTTTGGCCGGGATAGCAGCCGGTTTTATTTTGGGTACCGAGGCACTGGGCGGAGAGAGGGGTTTGATGGTGCCGGGACGCAGAAAAATGAGATAGACTGTGGCCGCAACAGTGCACAGCAGCAGCAATACCGGCAAAACCCAGAGAATGGGTCTCTTTTTGCCTTTCTTTTTACGGGCAGCTTTTTTCCTGGCCATTATTTCTGCCGGGTCAGCACGTAATTGGCCAGCCCGGCCAGGATGTTGCGCGACTGGCAGTCAGGAAAAACGGAAAGCGCCTCAATTGCCGCTTCAACAAGGGCCTCAGCCCCCTGTCTAGCATAGGTAAAGCCGCCGTATTGTTCAATGAACCCATGAACCTCGCTGATCTTTGCCGCCCGCAGCGCGGCATTTTCCCCGAGCAGACCCATGATGTAATCGAAATCCTGTTGGTTGCTGTTCTGCAGGGCATGAATCAACGGCAGGGTCATCTTGCCTTCGACAAAATCATTGCCCACGGCCTTGCCTGTTTTTCCGGGGTCACCCTGGTAATCGAGGAGATCGTCAACAACCTGAAAGGCAAGCCCCAGGGCGTCGCCGTAACTGCGCAGGGCCGTCTGGTGTTCGTCGCCGCTCTGGGCAAAATAGGCCCCGACCTCGCAGGCCGCGCTGATGAGACAGCCGGTTTTGCCGCGCAGCACGGCGAAGTAATTTTCTTCGGAAAGGTTGCGCTCCTCCACGGCCTGCATCTGCAGGAATTCGGCCTGGATCATGCCAGCGGTGGCCATGCCGATGAGGGAGAGGGTATGGTGATCGCCCACGGTGCCTGCCATGGTCAGGGCCCTGGCGTGCAGAAAATCCCCGGCCAGGATAACCTGGGTATTGTCCCAGACGCTGTTGGCCGAGGGTTTGCCCCGCCGCCTGCCGGCATTGTCAAGCACATCATCATGCAGCAGGCTTGCGCCATGGAGGAATTCGAAAATCGCGGCCAGCCGGTAAAGGTTGACCGGCGGCTTCAGCTCATCCTCCTCCGCCAGCCCCGCGGGCATGCGGGTAAAGGCGCACAGCCGGGCCGCCAGCACGGTAAGCACCGGCCGGATCCTTTTGCCGCCGTTGAAAAGGGCATATTCCAGAATTTGCTGCAGCCTTGCATTGCCGCACTGCGAGATCTCGCTGAGCATGGTTTCATTGATTTGCTCGATATCAGGTTGCAGCAGGGCAAGAAGTTCGTTTTTATTCACATTATTCTCCTGTTTCTGAAGGGGCTGGGTGTAAAAATGGTTCCGGAACCGCCCCGGCAGCATCCGTTTTTTCCTGAAAAAAACGGGTTACCTCCTCAAGGGTTCTGATGACCGGGCTATCCGGCAGACTTTTCAGGAAAAGACGGCCATATTGTTTGGTAAAAAGGCGGACATCCATGATGGCCAGCAGGCCGGAGTCGGTGGATGAACGCATGAGCCGGCCAAGCCCCTGGCGCAGGGTCAGAATCGCCCTGGGTATCTGGAAATCCACGAATGGATTGCCGCCCTCTGCCTTTATTTTATCAATCCGCGCCATGATAACAGGATCGCTGGGAACTTCAAAGGGAAGCTTATCAATAATCACACAACTCAAGGTTTCACCCGGCACATCCACCCCTTCCCAGAAGCTGGCGACCGCCAGCAGCACGGAATGGGTTTCGTCGCTGAACCGGTCAAGCAGGGTCTGTTTCGGCGCGTTGCCCTGCATGAAAACGGGAAAAGGCAGCCTTTCCGCGAGATAATGAAACAGGTAATGCATGGCCTTGATGCTGGTAAAGAGCACCAGGGCCCGGCCCCGGGAGGCCAGCAGGACCTCCAGGATGGTATGCTGCAGCTCCCTGAGAAAGGTGGGGGCGGCTGGTTCGGGCAGAGCGGCGGGGATGAACAGCCTGGTTCGTCCTGCATAGTCAAAGGGCGAGGCCAGGCGCAGGGTGCTCGTGGTTGCCGGCAGGCCGAGCCGTTCGAAGAAATAGCTGAAGTTGCCGCCGGTGGTCAGCGTGGCGGAGGTGAAAATAACGGTTTTGACCTCAGGGAAAAATGATTGCTGCAGGTCCCCGGCAATTTCAATGGGTGAGGCGGAAACGGCAACCGTCTTATCTCGCCGCTCATACCAGTATACATAGGAACTGCGCTGCTGCCCGGTAACAATCTGCAGATTTGCCAGCAGCTCCTGGGTCCGGCGCTGCATGCCGTTCCATATGTCACTGCGCTGGGCCTCAAAGTCAAGCCGCGCGATGAGGGTGGACAGGGACTCGGTCAGCAGCAGGCACTCTTCCTCCCAGTTGCTGATTTTTTCCGCGGCCTCGTGCAGCGGAAACCTGCCCCGTTCTTCCGGGAAGATCCGCAGGAAACGGACGGCCTCGCCGGCCAGCCCCTTGGCCGCGGAGAGGATTTTTTCCCGGGATTTACCCGGCTCATTTTCCTGCAGCAGCTTTTCAATGTCCTGGGCCAAATCAAGCAGCTGGAAGTGACTGATGCTGTTGCCGAAATAGCGGGTGGCGATATTTTCGATGTGATGGGCCTCATCGAAGATAACCGATTCATAGCGGGGCAGGACCTCGGCAAAGCCGAAACGCCGCAGGGCAAGATCGGAAAAAAAGAGATGATGGTTGACGATCAGCAGCTGGGCCCGGGCCGCTTTTTTCCGCAGCCGGTTGATGAAGCAATCGGCACTGTCCGGGCAGCTGGTGCCCAGACACTGACTGGAGGTGGCGCTCACCTCGCGCCACAGGCTGGAATGGTCCGGCAGCCAGTAAAGCTCGGCCCGGTCCCCGGTATGGGTGGTTGCCAGCCAGTCGGCCACGGCATCAAGATGATCGTTGGCAAAAAGGGGAAGCTGGGGAGAGTTGGCGAGCTGGTGCCAGCGGTAGAGGCACAGATAATTTTGCCGGCCCTTGACACAGAGCGCGGAAAGCTGCGGTGCAATATGCTCCTTGATAAAGGGAATCTCTTTTTTGAGAATCTGTTCCTGCAGGTTCAGGGTGCCGGTGGAAACCACCACCTTCTGGTTGCTTAGTGCTGCCGGTACCAGATAGGCAAGGGTCTTGCCGATTCCGGTTTCAGCCTCCACGGCCAGCATGGGCCCCGATCCGGCAGACGGGGTAACCGCATCATCGCCGCTGAAACTCTGCGCCACGGCCATGGCCATGGCCAGCTGTCCGGCGCGGGCCTCAAAGCCGGGCAGTTTCGTGCTGAGAATGCCGCCGGGAGAGAAAATATTTTTGATTTTATCAAGAAGTTCATCCATGCTGAAGTCAATCCTGCATTGCTACATAACCGCAATAGGATAAAGATACAAAGAAAAAATAGTTTGTATCTGAGCAACTTATGAATAGAATAAAAGAAAAAATGAGGAGGTGGGTTTATGCAAGTGAAGAAAATTCTGGTGCCGGTTGATTTCTCGGAAAATGCCAATCGAATTATCCAGTACGGGGCCTATGTGGCAGGCCAGTTCAAGGCGGAGATGGAGGCGATTTTTGTCGCCCAGACCTTTCAGGATTATTCGGAGTTTTTTGAGCCCCACATGCCTGTTATTCAGTTTGAGGAGGATCTGGTCGCCAGCGCCAAGGAGCGCATGAAGTCCTTTCTGGCGGAATCGCTGGAGCCTTCCGTGGTCTGCAAAGGGGTGGTGATGTCCGGTGACATTGCCGAGACGATTCTCGACTATGCCAGGGACCAGCAGGTGGATTTAATCGTCATGGGTACCCATGGCTACAAGGGGCTGGAAAAGGTTCTTTTCGGCAGCGTGGCCGAAAAGGTCGTCAAAAGATCTTCATGTCCGGTATTGACGATTAACCCTTACAGGTAGATTTTCTGTTTGATTTCAGGGCAATGATTGCCCGGGTGCTGTTTGTTGCCGCCTGGGGCTGCACCGCTTTTTTACAGATATGGCCCAGCAAACCCGGCAGGCTCTCATTGCACAGATAGACCTCAAGATGGGGCTCAGCCGGGCAGTTTGTTTTGCGGGCGGGATCGGCTGCAGGCTGATTCCAGGCCTTGCTGTCGTTGAACATCCTGGTCCATTCCGCGGCAAGGGCGGAAAAATTCTTCAGGGTATCGGGGGTTGTACCCTTTGCCGCAGTTGCCGCGAGCAGTGAGCCGAACCCCGCCAGGGTCTCTTTTGCCGCCTCCCTGAATGTCGCCCTGGCCTGCATAGAGGCCTCCTGCTCCATTTCCCCGCCGGCCGCGGGCAGCGGGATACGAAAGAGGCGCACCGGCCTTTTCTGGGTTAATGCCTCGTTTGCGTCAAAGAGCAGTTCCGCCGCATCACTTTGATCGCTGACCAGAATTGGGTAATTGGCCTGCAGGTTGTCGGCCAGAAAGAGTTTCGCCCACGCCCTGGCAAGAATTTCCGGTCTGACCGGCGGCCGGTTTTCCATCTGCTGGAAGGGGGAAAGGGAGAAGGGGATTTCCGGTTCACCTTTCAGGGCCTCAAAAAGTTCCTGCTCTTTTATGGAAATGGCCGCGAGTTCCTTTTGCAGTTCCTGCTCCTCCTGATAGAGGATTTCGGCAAGTTTGAGCAGCAGGCGGGCCTGCCACAGGTCTGCCCTCACCTCGGATTGCTCCTTGTCTGCAGCTGCGGATTTCCCTCCAATTGACTGAATCAGGCTTTTGACCGATTGTTCGTCCCGGTTTTTCTCATTAGCAGCGGTAATGGTGGAAAGGTGGCCGCTGTAAAATTCCGCTTCATTTCCTTTGAGCTCTCTGATAAGTTGCCGGAAGCGGTCCAGATCGCCATGGAAGGGGACCGGCGGATATCCTTCACAGAGTTCGGTATCTGTCTCCTCTGCGCTTGCTTCCTCAGCCTCGGCAGCCTGGTAGTAGAAAATTTTATCAAAAAAAACAAGCTCCTGGCTTACCTGCAGGGCGCTTATGGATGTTCGGGGGAAATAAAGTGCAGTTAATGGCGGCATGATTTAATATGTAAATTCGGGAAGGTGATGGTTTATGCAAAGTCACTGTTGCAAAAAAAATGTGACAAAAGCCGATTGAAACAAATTGCACTTTACGCTGCTCTTTGTTTTTTGGCAAGAGGGGTAAGCAGTGGCAAAAAAATAACCGGAACACCCGAAGTGGCGGGAAGGGCATCAGGGGTTCGCAACGAAATGATGCGCCAGGTCATGGCTCGCAGCAACCCCAAAATCTTAAAACGGCATGAATCTCATGGGCACAAAAGAAAAAATTTCTCTATTCCTGTTTATTGTTTTTTATATGCTTTTCAGCGTCAGATATTTTCCGGACCGGCCGCTGGAAACTCTTTCGGCCACGATGAGCCATCTGCTTGAATCTGTTCCCTATATTATCGCAGGGACAATCCTGGTAGTCTCGGTGGTACAAAAGGTGGTGGGACAAAAGTTGCCGAAAAACCGCATAGCAAGAATCTATCTGACCTTTGGGCTGATCGCCGAGTTTTTTTTCGGCATGTATCATTATCTCAATGTGGGACAGGTATAGCGGCGTAAAATGCCTAAAGTCAGACAACCTGATCTCGGTAGATTAAACGTTGGTACCGAAATACAAGATCAAGAAAAGTGCCTAAAGTACTTAAAATACTTCAAGTGTCTAAAGTTATGGTACTTTCTGATCAGATAAAACCTTTTACTTTAAGTACGTTAGGCCTTTTAGACACTTTAGGTACTCAAACTGGTAACAGGCCAGAATCCTGAGTGGTGGCTTAACTCATTGAAATTACGTCACGACATCAGGAGTTCTGAAAGTACTTGAAGTTGCGCCACTTTCTGGTTAAATATTTTCTTGAATTCCAGACACTTTAAGTAGTTCAGCTATGTTAGGCGCTTCAGAAGCTTATTTGACGGTCACTGGGTATTTACTCTTCAGTTCTTCAATCAGTTTCTCTAAGGCCTTTTCGTTGCGGTCGGCTTTGAGTCTGGCGGCGATTTCTTTACTGACCTGCTCCAGGGGCAGTTTTTGCGGCGCTTTTTTGTCGAGCACATGGATCAGGTGCCAGCCGAAATTTGTCTGTACCGGCGGGCTGATTTGCCCAGGCTCTGTGGCAAAAGCCGCGTCTTCAAACTCCTTGACCATCTGCCCCCTGCCGAAATAGCCCAGACTGCCACCCTTGCTTTTCGATCCCGGATCTTCTGAAAATTGTTCGGCCAGGGTCGCAAAGGACTCGCCGTTTTTGAGTTTATCCTGGATCATCTCAATGGTTTTTCTGGCTTTTTCCTTGTCTGCCGCCCCGGCATCCGGAGCCAGACGGATAAGAATATGCTGGGCCTGCACCTGTTCACCCTGTTCAAATTCACTGCTGTGTTTCTCGTAATATGCTGCCACCTCTTCTTCGGGGACAGGCGTCTGGGTGTCAATGCGCTGGCTGATGAGCGTTTCCACCAGCACCCGGTTTTTCATCTCCTCTATTTTGAGTTTAATCAGAGGCTCCTGGTCAATTTTGGCAGCCCGTGCTTCCTGGACGATGAGGCTGATGTCAACCCAGCGATTGATCAGCTCTTTTCTCATCTGGTCATTGGAGCGCAGCATTACCTGAATCTGGGGGGGCATCAGGTCGATCATCATGTCAAGCCGGGAGGATGTCAGCCTGCTGTCGCCCACCTGGGCCAGAACCTCATCGTTTTTAGGGAGATTTTCGGCCATGAGCAGGCTGTGGGAAAACAGCACGAAGAACGTGCAGATGCACAGGATTTTGATTTTAAACATGAAGACCCCTTAACGAAAGTGACAAGAAACGGTAATTGCAATAAAAACCATGCAATCACCGGATGAGACTGTTTTTTTCGTGCAGCCCGGATGGCGCGGTGGTGTTTGGCAGCAGCAGGGACTTTTTGCCGAGAAGAGCCCCGGGGTTGGTCACCGAATTGCAGCCGGTTTGGACGAAGTCCGCCAGGATGGCCCCGAGCTTGCGTAGTCCTGAATCAACGGGACCGTCGGCGGTGCGAACCTTGACATTGCCAGGGGTGAAACGAAGGTTGGCCAGTTTGGTCCCGGCCCCGAGATTGACCTCGTTGCCCAAGATGCTGTCGCCAAGGTAGGCAAAGTGGCCGGCCTTGGCATCATCCATGAAAATGGCATGTTTTACTTCGGTGACATGCCCGACGACACATCTTCTGCCGATCAGGCAGTAACCGCGCAGATAGGCGCCCTGCCTGATTTCCGTCATGTCCCCGATGATGGCCGGTGAGGCGATAAACGCTCCGGGCTCCACTTTGACCCCTTTGCCGAATCGAATCTTATCACCAACAAGCACGGCACCCGCCATGATGACAGTGGCCCCTTCCAGAAGTTCATTGCCCCTGGACACCTTCAGCCTTCCTTTGGTGGCGTCTCCGTAATCAATGGTCAGCCCTTGCCCATCCAGGAAAGTATTATCATACAAGACAAGTGTTTTGAGTAAAGGTTCGTTTTTTTTTGCATCATCCGGCAGGGTGGGGTAGTTCCGGCTGTCCATATAGGATTTAAGGTTTTTGAGCCCGTCCCACACGTATTCGGCAGCGGAAAAAATTTCACCATGTTCAAAAAGGGAGAGGTCGAAAAAAGATTCTGGTTTCAGCATGTGATTATTGTCATCTCCGTTGGTATTTAAGGGTTTTTGAGCCATGGCATATAATGGAGCAAATTGTCATTAACTTCAACAGATTTTCTGGAAAAAGGCGGCGCTATTCATTGGCTTTACTTGACTTAACCGAGTGCAATGTTTAGTGTAAAATTCTTGACAAAACTGGTACAGTGATGACGTTATGTCAGCTTGATTAACTGGCCTTTCTATACTGATATAGGCTGAAGGGAGGTATGCTGTGCAAAATGATGATCCGATCTATCACGACAAAGATGAAATAACAGAGATGGAAGAGCCGGAAATCCCGGAGGTGTTGCCGATGATGGCGGTGAGGGATGTGGTCATCTTTAATTATATGATTATCCCGCTTTTTGTCGGAAGACCGGCATCCGTCAATGCCATCCAGGAGGCCCTGGCCGGTGATAAGCTGCTGCTTTTGGTCACCCAGAAGGACTCGACCATTGATGAGCCGGGCCAGGATGATATTTACAAGGTGGGAATGGTCTGCATGATCATGCGGACCTTGAAGCTCCCTGACGGCAGGTTGAAGGTGCTGGTGCAGGCCCTGCATAAGGCCCAGGTCAAAAAGGTCATGCAGGAGACGCCCCATTTTACCGCCAAGGTGGAGCTTTTCCCTGAAGAAAAATCCACGGATGTGTCCGTTGAAACCGAAGCGCTGATGCGTACCGTGCGGGAACAGACCGAAAAGATCCTGTCGCTGAAGGGGGTGGTTTCCTCCGAGTTGATGGTTATTCTCAACGAAATCGAGGAGCCGGGGCGACTGGCTGACCTGGTGGTGTCCAATCTGCGGTTGAAGACAGCGGAATCGCAGCAGGTCCTGGAAACGATTGATCCCATTGACCGCCTGAAAAAGGTGGCTGAATTCCTCAACAAGGAGCTGGAAGTCTCCACCATGCAGGCCAAGATCCAGTCCGAGGCCAAGGAGGAGATGGGCAAGACCCAGCGCGAGTATTTTCTGCGGGAGCAGCTTCAGGCCCTGAAAAAGGAACTGGGCGATATCGATGACAAGTCTGAAGAGATCGAGGAGCTGCGGCTCAAGATCGAAAAGGCGAGAATGCCTTCCAATGTCAAGAAGGAAAGCCTGAAGCAGCTGAAGCGGCTGGAGATGATGCACCCCGATGCCTCGGAGGCAACCATCGTCCGTACCTACCTTGACTGGATGCTCGACGTGCCCTGGCGCAAAAGCACCAAGGATTTTCTTGATCTGAAGATTGCCCGGCAGGTGCTTGATGAGGATCATCACGGGCTGGAAAAGGTCAAGGAGCGTATTCTCGAATATCTGGCGGTGCGCAAGCTCAACCGCGCAACCAAAGGCCCCATTCTCTGCTTTGTCGGCCCGCCGGGCGTGGGCAAGACCTCCCTGGGCAAGTCAATTGCCCGGGCCATGGGCCGGAAATTCTACCGCCTTTCCCTTGGCGGCATGCGGGATGAGGCCGAGATCCGCGGCCATCGGCGCACCTATATCGGCGCCATGCCGGGCCGTATCATTCAGGGGCTGAAGATTGTCGGTTCCAATAATCCGGTTTTCATGATGGATGAGATCGATAAAGTCGGCTCGGATTATCGGGGGGATCCATCCTCTGCGCTGCTGGAGGTGCTTGATCCGGAGCAGAATTTTGAGTTTACCGACCACTATCTCAATCAGCCTTATGATTTGTCCAAGGTGATGTTTATTACCACCGCCAATGTTACGGACACCATTCCCGGCCCGTTGCTCGACCGCATGGAGGTGATCCGTCTTTCCGGCTATACCCTGGAGGAAAAAATTGTTATCGCCAACCGCTATCTGGTGCCGCGTCAGCTGCAGCAGAACGGTCTTCAGGAGAAGCATTTCAGTGTGGATGATGAAACCTTGAGCCTCATGGTCACCAACTATACCAAAGAGGCGGGACTGCGGAACCTGGAACGGGAGATCGGCAAGGTCTGCCGCAAGGTGGCGCGGCGGGTAGCTGAAGGAGGGAAGGGGCCGTTCGCGGTCAACAAGCGTACCTTAAACAAATATCTCGGGCCGCCCAGGTTCCAGCCGGAAGCGGAAATTGACGTTATTGATCAGCCTGGTCTGGCCACCGGTTTAGCCTGGACCGAGGTTGGCGGTGAGATACTGTATGTTGAGGTTTCTCTGCTCAAAGGCAAGGGAGGCCTGACCCTTACCGGGCAGCTTGGCGATGTGATGAAGGAATCTGCCCAGGCGGCAATGACCGTCTGCCGCTCCCGTCTGGAAAAGCTTGGCAAGGATGAGAACTATTTCGAAAAGATTGATGTGCATGTGCATGTGCCTGCCGGAGCCATTCCAAAGGATGGGCCGTCTGCCGGCGTGACGATAGTTGCCGCCCTTTATTCGGCTTTAATCGGCAAGAAGGTGCGACAGGATGTTGCCATGACCGGCGAGATCACCTTGCGCGGCCGGGTTTTGCCCATCGGCGGTTTAAAGGAAAAGGCCCTGGCCGCCCTGCGGGCGAAAATCACCACGGTGATTATTCCCGATCAGAACAAAACGGATCTGGTTGAAATTCCCAAGGTCCTGCGGGATCAGATCAATTTTGTTCCGGTGAAAAATGTTGATCAGCTCCTGGCCAAGATTTTTTAAAGTATATTTCCTTCTTTATGATGCAGGATTTAGGTGAAAGCAGGAGACAAGGTCAAGCAGCTTCTTAGGGATGGGTTGGCTACGTGGATAAGGCGAGGACGTCATTGGCAGAAATGGCTTGTCCTTGCCTTGTTTGCGGTGCTCGCCATCCTTTTGGGCTTTCGTCTGTGGGTGTCATCCTACGCATCTTCCCTGCCGCGTTCCGGCAGCGGTCAGGAATCCATCGTGGTTTATATTCCCCCTGACAGCGGCTTTGTCGCGATCAGAAAAACACTGATCGATAACCATGTTATTGCCGAAGATATCCGGTTTGGTCTGCTGGCCCGCAGAATGGGGGTGGTCGGCAAACTGCAGGCCGGGGAATATAGTTTCCCTGCCGGTCTCTCCAACCAGGCAATTATTGAAAAACTGGCCAAGGGAGAGGTCTATTATCGTCCGCTGACCATCCCGGAAGGGTTCAATATCCTGCAGATCGGGGATCTGCTGGCATCCGGTTTCGGTTATCAGAGCCATGATTTTCTGCAACAGGTGCGGAATGAGAAGTTTATCCGGTCCCTGGGGCTCGATGTGCCCTCTCTGGAAGGATATCTGTTTCCTGATACCTATCTCGTTACCCGGGGCCAGATGCTTGGTGAGATTATCTCAATGATGGTGCGCCGGTTTAACGCTGTTTTTGCCGAAATTTCCAAGCAGGATCATCTTCCCGGCCAGCCGGGCCTGCCAAAGCTTTCTCAGCATGAAGTTGTCATTCTGGCCTCTATTGTTGAAAAAGAAACCGCCCTGCCGGAAGAACGGCCGCTGATTGCCGCTGTTTTTCTCAACCGGCTCAAAAACAATATGAAATTGCAGGCTGATCCCACTGTTATATATGGGATCAATGATTTCAATGGCAATATCACCCGCAAAGATCTGATCACTCCTTCTCCTTACAATACCTATACCCAAACGGGTTTGCCGGTAGGGCCCATCGCCAACCCCGGCAAGGAGTCGCTGGCTGCCGTTCTTCATCCGGCAGACGTGGCCTATCTCTATTTCGTCGCCAAAAACGATGGCAGCCACTATTTTTCCACCAGTCTGGAGGAGCATAACAGGGCGGTGATCCGTTTTCAGAAGCAGAGAAGATCAGCAAAAGAATCAGCGTTGGAAAAAAAATAGTGAATCAGTTATGAAAGATAAAAATTCATCCTGTCTCAAAAAACTTTCAGGCGGAGGCTTGTCATGACAAATGCGGAATTGACCTACAGAGAGAAAAGGGACCCTGCGGGAAGGCGGCGCAACCAGCGCGGTTTTTCCCTTATGGAGTTGATGATTGTTATGGTCATCCTGGGCCTTCTGGCATCTCTGGTCGGCCCGGCAATGTTTAAAAAGCTGGGCACGGCAAAGCAGAAAACAGCGAAAACCCAGATCGGCATGCTGATGGCCTCACTGGATGCCTATCGGCTCGATATCGGCCATTATCCTTCCCAGCAGGAAGGCCTTGAGGCCCTGGTGGTCAACCCGGGTGAAGATAAATGGGATGGGCCCTATTTAAAGAAGGGGGTGCCCATGGACCCGTGGGATAACGAATACCACTATCAGAATCCGGGTGAGCATGGGGAAGTGGATATCTATTCCCTCGGGGCTGACAACCGGGAGGGCGGGGAAAAAGAAAATGCGGATGTGGGAAGCTGGGAATAGCGCGCTGGCGCTATTCCCAGGTTTTTTCAATCCTTGGTCGTATGGCAGACGAAGCAGCCTTCGCCATTAGGTTGATTGGCGACCATTTCACTGTAATCCCAGCGCAGGATGTCCGGGTGCTCTGAGCCATGCACCCGGTGGCAGGACAGGCACATGACAATGGCCTCGTCCCGTTGCGGCGTGGCCGGATTGATCCAGGCCACCGGCGACTGGGTCTCATAGTTGGTCACCGGGTTGTACTGCGCGTATTCCCCTTCCTCGGGCAGAACGATGTCGGTCGGATGGCGCAGCCAGGTGTCCGTGCCTATTCCTTCAATACTGTGAAATGTATTGTGGCAGCCCGCGCAGTAGCTGGAGATGCCCTGGGTTTGCTTCAACTCGAGGGTTCCCCCTTGTCCGATGTTATCCCTGTCCACTCCCTTGTAGAAATTGTGATCGGTTAAAGTCGTATCATCGGGGTATTCCCAGGAGGCGTGCTCAACGCCTTGCACGTAGGCGCCAAACTGTTCATCATGGGAATTGAGAAAGCGGTAGCGGTCATTGTCCTGGTGATGATAGACATTATAGTGGCAACCCTGGCAGCTGCCCCGGTAATCATTCTGGGCGGTGGGTGCCACGGCCAGGGTATTGTGGCAGGAGTTGGCGTTGCCGCACCGGTTATTGCCGGGCGCGGTCATCAGTTTGCTGTCGTGTTCCGAGATGCCGTAGACATTGTGGCCGTATCCGTCATAGGTTTCGCCCCGGGAAACGTTGTAAAAATTGCCGCCGGCCAGGGCCTTGCTGGGGTATGCCCCGGTATTAAAGACAATGGGAATCCGGTTGTCGCCCAGCTGTATAATCGTTTTGTCGGCCGACGTGGAAGAGTGGCAGCCGACACAATCGGCGATGAGCAGATAGCCAACCGGGGTCTCCGAGGCCTCTCCTGAACTGAAAGTGCCGTCGTCCGCCCAGCCTGCGCCGCTGTGCAGGACCGCCGTGCCGTCCTGGGAATTATGCATGGTGTGACAGTTACCGCAGACACCGCTCACTTTTGCCGTGGCAGGGCTGGCAGACAGGCCCACGGCAAGGGTGAGAATTGAATAGAGGAGAAGCTTCCGCTCGCTAAGAGAAATGTTTGTCATATACGCCTCCGGTGCATCTTCATTCTTGTCATTATCTACTGCTTTTCTGCTCTGATTGATCGTTTCATTTGGCTGCATGGGGAATTGCCTTGCGGGAGGGCTCGTTGGTTCATGCAGCGGGCGGAAAAGGTGAAGAGAGGAAGGGCAAAGGGAGGGTTGGGCGGGGACGGCACATTGCCGGAGGAAATTTTCAACAAGGCTTTTCTCATAACACCACCGCTTTCCGGGAGCCCCAATTGCATCACCTTGGCGATCCACTTTTTTGTCAGGAGGTGGCCGTAAAAAAAAGCCGGGCCACTCGTAATAACAAGGCAACCCGGCAATCTTGATGGGGAAGATCCGCGGTTTTCCGTCCCCGGCTCACGCGGGGTTTGGCTTTATCTTGTTATGTATGCCAAAATTTAAAGTCAAAAGACTGTTTACATCTGTAAACGGAAAACGGCGGATATTCAATTAGGCAAATTGTCGCACTGCTTACTGCGCAGGCGCTGCTATTCTTCAGCTCCTTTGTGAAAGTCGATTTGGGATTGCGTGGGGTTCATGTCCGGGTCAGCGATGATAGTGATGCCCACGTTGTATTTTTCTTCAAGTTCGACAAGGTCAGCCCTTTTCTGATTCAGCATGTATTGGGCAATGGCCAGCGGAAATCGGCAGGTGATCTTCTCGGTCGTCTTTTTGATGGCTCCGGTGTGGATGCGGCGCAACTGGGCCAGGGCCATGGTTTCCACCGAGCGGACCATGCCGAGACCCTGGCAGTGTTCGCAGATGGTGTAGCTGCCCTTCTGGACCGGCGGCCCCAGTCTCTGCCGGGAAATCTGCATCAGACCGAATTTTGAGATGCGGCTGATATCCACCTTGGCCTTGTCATGTTTCATGCAGGACTTGACCTGCTTTTCAACCTCCCGGATGTGTTTCTTGTCACGCATATCGATGAAGTCGACAACGATGAGGCCGCCAAGGTCCCTGAGCCGGAGCTGCCGGGCCATTTCCTCGGCTGCTTCCATGTTGGCCAGGAAAATGGTCTCTTCAAAATTTTTATCTTTTGAGGTGCGGCCGGAATTGACATCAATCGCCACCAGGGCCTCCGTGGGATTAATGACAATGGAGCCCCCGGAAGGAAGGGTGACGGCAGGCTGGTAGATCTGCTCAATCTGCTCTTCAATCTGATAAAGGTTGAAGATGGGCCGGGCGCCTTTGTGCAGTTTGACCTTGGTCATCCGTTGCCTGGCCGGCAGCAGCTTGAGAAAGTTTTCCACCTGCTCATAGGTGATCTGATTGTCCACCAGTATTTCCTGGATTTCATGGATAAAATGATCACGCAGGAAGCGGGCGGTGACATCCTGTTCTTTATATACCAGGGCCGGAGCGGACATGGTCTGGCCGCGCTTTTTGATCTCTTTCCACAGGTTGAGCTGATAGCGGATATCCTGGAATAAAGCAGTTTTAGTGACATCCTTGCTGGCGGTGCGAACGATGTAGCCGATCTCTTCGGGCAGATTGGCCGAGTTGACGATTTCCCGGAGTTTGCTGCGCAGGCTCTCGTCTTCAATCTTGCGGGAAATGCCATGGCTGTCGCTGCCCGGCATAAGGACTACATACCTGCCAGGCATGGAAAGGTAGGTGGTGATGCTTGCCCCCTTGTTGCCTGTGGCCTCCTTGACCACCTCAACCAGCACCTCTTGTCCCTTTCGGATCACTTCCTGAATCTTCAGGTCCTTCCAGTGGGTCGAGGCCGGCACCTCCTTGCAGTAGTATTCCGGATGGATGTCGCCAAAGGGCAGAAAGCCGTTGCGTTCAATGCCCATATCGACAAAAACCGCCTGCAGATTGGGCTCGATGGCGGTAATAATGCCTTTGTAGATGTTGCCCTTGGTCTGGGCGCTGGAAACGGTTTCCACATGAAAGGAAGTCAGTTTGCCGTTTTCCAGCAGGGCGATGCGGGCCTCCTCCGGTTCCTCCGAGTTGATGAGCAGCTTCAGGGCGCCGCCGCTGGATTTTTCTTCCTCATCCTCCGGCGGGACAGCTTTCGGCGGGGCTGCTTTCTTTTTTGCCGCGGGTGGCTTTTTCGCCGGTGATTTTCGTGGCCGGGATCTGGGTTTTTTGGTGCTGGCCGGGGCCTGGGTCTCGGCCTTTTCTTCTTTGGTGTTTTCGGGTGTTTTTTCGTCGCTCATGTTTTTCCTTCGGGTGGCAAACCAGCCTGAACCGCCAAGTCTCGGCGAGGTTCTGAGAATCAGTGCTGTTCAGGCTGTTTGCGATGTCTGGTAATAGATTTTCCCCATATGCGCCGAATGAGCAATCTCACCGCTTGCTGTCAGCTCTTTTAGGAGCCGGGCGGTTGAGTTGCCGTCAAGATTCAAGGCCTCGCAGATATCTGTCTCGGTGCAGGGGCGTCTTCGCAGCATTTCAAGTAATTCTGTTTTTTTGGCTGATCGGGTATTCTCTCTCTTCCTGTTGCGGAAATCTGCTATAATCTCAACGGTTCCGGGAAGCTGCCGGCTGATTTCCGCCAGTTCGGTTTCCGTCAGGGGCTTGGCAAACTCCTCCAGGGGAGGACGAACTACCGTGTTCAGCTGAATTTTTGCCGGGTTAATATCAATAAGTGCCTGCCTTAAGGCGGCAAGATCTTCCGCAGAGTCATTGATGCCTTTGCTCAGAAGGATTTCGAGCCATAGTTCCCCTCTGAAATTTCGGGCAAAGAGACAAAGTCCATCAATGATCTCCTGTAACTTTGCACATTGTGCCGGCCTGTTTATTTTCCGAAAACTTTCCTCTCTGGCAGAATCGAGAGAAGGAATGACTATGTCGGCATGCTGAAGCTCCTGCCGCACATCTTCCCGATAAAGCAGCGAGCCGTTGGTGAGCACGGCCACCGGCAGGCCGGTTTTCCCTTTCAGGTGGTTGATGATCTCGCCGAGTCCGCTGTGCAGGGTGGGCTCGCCGCTTGCCGTGATGGTAAAAACGTCGATGGGCTTGGCCTGACCGGATGTTGCCAGAAAAGAGTCTATTTCGTCAATGATTTCTCTGGTTGGGGTGTATTCCTTTCTCTCGCAGGTAAAAATGGTGGTCGGCCCCACCTCGCAATAAATGCAGTTGAAGTTGCAGATTTTGGCGGGGAGAAGATCGATGCCCAGTGACAAACCGAGTCGCCGGGAGTTGACGGGTCCAAACAGATATTTCATTCAGGGAGAACTGTATTCATGTTAACTTAATCTGATTTTTAAATTATATACTTAAAAACAATCGCTAACAGATGGCAAGAGAAAGTTTTGCCTTGACACGCTTTATTGCGAAACGTTAGTTTCAAAAGTTTGGATAAAAAGTAAAAAGTAAAAAGTAAAAAGTAAAAAGTGAGGAGTGAGGAGTTAGGGAAAAAGCAGTAAAAATTTAGAAATGAAAAGTAAGGAATCAGGAATCAGGGAAAAAGCAGGGATCGGAGTGAGACAAAGTTTTTTCCTCCTCACTTTTTACTTTTCCCTTCTCACTTTTCACAATCATCATGTAAGGATACACTCATGCGAAGCGATGCGGTAAAAAAAGGATTGGAAAGGGCGCCCCACCGGGCACTGTTCAAGGCCATGGGCTACACCAACGAGGAAATTCAGAGACCTCTGATCGGTATTGCCCACGCCCATAATGAGATCATCCCCGGCCATATCCACCTTGATAAAATAGTGGAGGCGGTCAAGGCCGGAGTGCGCATGGCCGGCGGTACGCCCATTGCGTTTGCCACCATCGGCGTGTGTGACGGCATCGCCATGAGTCATACGGGCATGAAATATTCCCTGGCCAGCAGGGAAATCATTGCCGATTCGGTAGAAATTATGGGGCAGGCCCATCCCTTTGACGCCATGGTGCTGGTGCCCAACTGCGACAAGGTGGTGCCCGGCATGCTCATGGCCATGCTGCGGCTCAATATCCCGGCCCTGATGGTCAGCGGCGGCCCCATGCTGACCGGCCGTTTCCAGGGCAGGGATGTGCATCTGATCAGCGTCTTTGAAGGCGTGGGCCGGGTCAAGGCAAAAACCATGACCAGCGAGGAACTGAATGACCTGGAAGATGCCGCCTGTCCGGGCTGCGGCTCCTGTTCCGGCATGTTCACGGCAAACTCCATGAACTGCCTGACCGAGGCGCTGGGGCTGGGATTGCCCGGCAACGGCACCATTCCCGCGGTTTCCGCGGCCCGTATCCGGCTGGCCAAGCAGGCCGGCATGGCGGTGATGAATCTCTTCCATGAAGAGATCAGACCCCGGGATATTGCCACCAAGGAGGCCTTTGAAAATGCCATGGCCGTTGACATGGCGCTGGGGTGTTCAACCAATACGGTGCTGCATGTGCCGGCCATCGCCTGGGAGGCGGGGGTGGAACTGCCCCTGGCAACCTTTAATGAGGTGAGCAGCCGGGTGCCCCATATCTGCAGTCTGATCCCCGGCGGTTCCCATAGCCTGCAGCAGCTTAATGAAGCAGGCGGGGTGCAGGCGGTCATGCGTGAGCTGCTGAACACGGAGTTCGGGCTGCACCAGCAGGTGATGACGGTGACCGGCCGCACCCTGGGCGAGAATCTGCAAAGGGCCAAGGTGCAGGACAGTGAGATTATCCGTCCGGTGGATAATCCCTACCACAGGCAGGGCGGCATCGCCGTGCTTTACGGCAATCTCGCCCCTGATGGCGCGGTGGTCAAACAGTCGGCCGTGGCCGCCGAGATGATGTGTCATACCGGCCCGGCCCGGGTATTTGATTCTGAAGAGGAGGCCCAGTCAGCCATTCTCGCCGGCAGCATCAAGCCGGGAGATGTGGTCGTCATCCGTTACTGCGGACCCAAGGGGGGGCCCGGCATGCCGGAGATGCTGTCCCCCACCTCGGCGATCATCGGCATGGGCCTCGGCAAAAGCGTTGCGCTGATCACCGACGGCCGCTTCAGCGGCGGCACCCAGGGGGCCTGCGTCGGCCATGTCTCGCCTGAGGCGGCGGAGGGAGGTCCCATCGCTCTGCTCAGGGAGGGTGATACCATAGTCGTGGATATCACCAATAAACGGCTGCACTGTGAAATTGACGAGGCCGAAATGGCCGAACGCAAGAAATCCTGGCAACCGCCGGCGCCGAAAATCACCTCCGGCTATGTCGCCCGCTATGCCAGAATGGTCGGTTCCGGCAGTTCCGGCGCAATCCTTAAGTGATGGGGTGAGGGGGTTTTCGCCCCGGTCATATTTATGAGAAAGTTGCTAAGCAAGAAAAGAGTGGCCGCCTTTATCTCGTCGTTTGCCTGTCTGTGGGCAAGCCAGTGCGCCGCAGGCAATATCACCTCCGAGCCTTGGGATATCACGGCGGATAAGATCAGCCGCTACACCAAGCCGGAAAATATCGTGGCGGAAGGCAATGTGGTGCTGCGCCGCACAGGTGATGACGGCACCAAACCGCTCACCATCAAGGCGGACTGGATGCGATACAATGTGGATGATGGGCTGGTTTACGCCAAGGGCCACCTTTCCATGCGCACCGCGGAACAGGATGTGGAGGCGGTTGAGGCGGTGATTGATCTCAGCGATGAAACCGCCACCCTGACGGACACCACCCTTTTTGTGCCGGAAAACAATCTGCACTTCTCCGGCCGTGAGGTGGAAAAGACCGGTCCCATCACCTATCACTTCAAGGACGGGGATTTTACCGCCTGCAAGGTGGAGGAAGGGAAAGCCCCGCCATGGCAGTTCCATTCAGGCGAGGCCGTGGTCAAGCTGGAAAAGGTGGTGGTCCTCAAGCATACGGTGCTGCGGGTCAAGGGGATGCCGGTTCTGTACGTGCCCTATATGGCTGTTCCGGCAAACACCAAGCGCAAAACCGGCTTTCTCTTTCCCGAGATTTCCCAGTCGGAGCGCAGCGGCACCGGGCTGATCACCCCTTATTTCGTCGATCTTTCGCCGAGCAGTGATTTGACTCTTTATCCGGGTTATCTCTCCGAGCGTGGCATGGTGGCCGGGGCCGAATTCCGCCATGTTACCGATTTCAACTCCCAGGAGACCATCGCCGCCACCTATATCCATGATAAAACAGAGGATACGGCGGCGGATGATTTTAAGTCGGACGACTATCTGCGCACGGATCAGAATCGTTACTGGATCCGCGGCAAGCTTGATCATGATTTCGGCAATGATCTGCTGGCCAAGATTGATCTGGATCTGGCCTCTGACCGTGACTTTGTCGAGGAATTCCAGCGGGGCGTCAATGGCTTTGACGACAGCGACAGGAATTTTCTCCGGGATTATAACCGCGGCCTGACCGAGGCAACCATCCCCTATCGTCCCTCCCAGATGCAGCTGGCCAAGTCCTGGTCCTCGTCATTTTTGGGCGGCCAGATGGTCGGCATCAATGACCTGACGGATGTCAAGGATGCACCCACCCAGGTGAACACCCTGCCCCAGGTTCTCTACAGCGGGGTATTTGAGCTGGAACGCATGCCGCTCAGTCTCAGCTGGGACTCGGGATATGTGCACTACTGGCGGGAGGAAGGCGTTGGCGAGCAGCGCTTTGATCTCCATCCGCAGTTGACCTCGACTCTCCCCTTGGGGCAGTATATTGAGGGCACGGTAACCAGCGGTCTGCGGGAGACGGCTTACCGCATCGACGCCAATGGGGCGGATGCCTTTGACTGGGACTATGACCAGGAGCAGAACCGAACCGCCTGGGATTTAGGGGCCAACATTGCCACCACGGTGGCCCGGGATTTTGACATGCACCTCGGCTCCATTTCCAGCTTTAATCATGCCATCAGGCCGGAGATCGCCTACGGCTATGGTACGCTGGACAAGGAGGATGAGTTGCCGGATATTGACGAGGTTGATCTGCTTGCTCCGGAAAATCTCATCACCTACAGCCTGAATAACTATTTCCGGGTGGCCGGCAGCAAGGATGGCAAGGAATATGACCGCTACCTGGGGTATCTGAAGATCCTTCAGTCATATGATATTCATGAGGACCGCCGGGATCTCACCGGTCCCGCTGATGAAAAACAACCCTTTTCCGATGTCACCCTGCAGTTGAATCTCTACCCGCTGCCCCGCTGGCAGACCAGATACGAGACCGCATACAGCGTCTATGGTGACGGAGTGACCGGGCATGATCTCTTTACCCGGTATTTATCCCCCAGAGGCGACAGTGCTTCCCTTGACTATCGCTATACCAAGGGCTCCGAGATCAACCAGTTGAATGCCGAGGTGATCACCCGGCTCACCGATACCTGGTACCTGGAGACTGATCTCAAGCAGTCCCTGGATAGTAATACCATTACCCGCGCCTCCTTTGGCCTGACCTATCACCCGCAGTGCTGGGCCATAAAATTTCTTGCGGAGAAGAGTTCGGATGACCAGCGGATCGCCATCCTGTTCTCCCTGGTCGGACTGGGGCAGTCTCTGGGGGTTGGTTTTTCCGGCGACTCGGCTGGCAGTGTTGATCTTGATTCCGGAGGCGGCAACGATTTTATTTTTGACCAGTAACAGACAGAGGAGAGGCCGGGCATGAATTACGATGTCTTTAACGGCGATGCTGACGGCATCTGCTCCCTGCATCAGCTGCGCCTGGCCGAGCCCCGGCAGGCAACCCTTGTTTCCGGAGTAAAGCGCGATATTCGCCTGCTGGAAAAACTGGCCGCCGATCCCGAGGTAACGGGCGCAGAGATTACCGTGCTTGATATCTCCATGGAGAGCAACCGGGAGGCCCTGGCAGCCCTCCTGCAGCGCGGGAACAACATTTTCTATGTTGATCATCACTTTGCCGGGGAGATCCCGGTGGCAGACAATCTGCGGGCAACCATTGACCCTGCCCCCGAGGTCTGCACCGGCATCCTGGTCGATCGGCTCATCGGCGGAAAATACCGCCAGTGGGCCGTGGTGGCCGCCTATGGCGATAATCTGCATGAGGCTGCCCGCAAGACCGCAGCAGGCCTGGGACTCTCCGGCAAAGAGCTTGAAATCCTGCAGGAACTGGGCGAGCTGATGAATTACAACGGCTATGGCCGGGTGCCTGCCGACCTGCATGTTACTCCCCGGGAGCTTTTCCTGGCCGTGGCCCCCTTTGCCAGCCCCTTTGATTTTTACCGTGAGTCCGGGGTGCCGGGTCTGTTGCGGGAGGGGTATGCCGAAGATATGGCCAGGGCGCGTTCAGCCCGGCCGCTGGCTGAAAATGATACGGGCCGGATTTTCACTTTTCCCGACGCCCCCTGGTCCCGCCGGGTCGCCGGGGTGTTCAGTAACGAAAAGGCCAGGGAAATGGAGGATAAGGCCCACGCCCTTATCGTTGACAGTGGTGATGGCACACTGCTGGTCAGTGTCAGAGCGCCTCTACGCAATAAACAGGGAGCCGTCGCTCTCTGTCGGAAGTTCCCCACCGGCGGCGGCCGTGAAGCGGCTGCCGGGATTAATGCCTTGCCGCGGGAGCAACTAGATGCCTTTGTCGAAGCCTTTCGGCAAACCTGGTGAAATTTCAGCTGAAAAAAGGAAGAGGAGCCCTCTATGGTTAGAAATATCCACTCACTGCTGGTCCTGATTTTTCTGGCATTTGCCTCGCTTTCGGCTGCCATGGCCGACGAGGCTGCCCAACCCAAGGCCGCAGATCTCGTCAAAGACGGCCAGCCGATTGATCTCGCTTCACCCCGTTATCAGGGCCTGTTTGCCGAACTGCGGGACCAGTATCATTTCAGCCAGGAGGAGATTGACCGCCTCTTTGCCGGCGTGACCATTAAACAGAGGGTGCTGGAGCTGATGGACACCCAGTGGGAAGCCAAGCCCTATTACTTGTATTATCCGCTTTTCATCACCCCGGAAGTGGTGGCTGAGGGACGGGAAAAGCTTGCGGCCAACAAGGAGCTGCTTGACAAGATTGAAAAGGAAATCGGCGTGGAGCGGGAAATCGTGGTGGCCATCTGGGGGGTGGAGACCCGTTACGGCCAGCACAAAGGGGCTTTCAATCTTTTTCAGACCTTAAACACCATGTTTGACGCCTATCCCCGCCGGAGTAATTTTTATCGGGAGCAGTTGGTCCATTTCCTGCTGCTCTGCAGGGAAAACCACGTTGATCCCCTGACGGTCACCGGCTCTTACGGCGGGGCATTCGGCCAGACCCAGTTCATCCCTTCCAGCTTCCGGGACTATGCCCTTGATTTTGATCAGAACGGCAGCAGGGATGTCTGGAATTCCACTTCGGACGTGCTGGCAAGCATCGCCAATTATCTGCACCGGTTTGGCTGGGTTTTCCATGCCCCCATTTACCAGGAGATTGGCCGCTGTTTGAAAAGTGAGGCTCTGGAAACTGCTTATAAAACAGGGAGAAAGGGTTTGCTGCCGGTCGCGGAGGTGGCCCAGGCCCAGGGGATAACCCTGCCGCCTGCCCCGGACAACAAAGAGGTGACCATCGTCGGGCTGGAGCTTGCCGCAGATGGCAGTATGCGCTATCTGGCCGGATATCCGAATTTTCAGGCCATCACCGCCTGGAACAATTCGAACCGCTACGCCATGGCCGTGGTGGAGCTTGCCGAGAAACTGGCCGGCAGGTAAAAAAAACCGGTCAAGCTCTCTGAGTTGCCGGACCATTGCTGGGGTGGGGCAAGTGCCGCCATTTCCTTCAGTCAGCAAGTGGCCAGGGATTTCAGCATAAAAGAATGGCGATGCCGATGGAAAAGAGAAGGCAGTAGCCAAGCCCCAGCAGATATTCAAGGGGATTGGCGAAGAGAGTGGGCAGGGTGCCGACGGCGAGCAAGGCAAAACACCCTATGGCAGTTTTGTATTGTTTTCTGTCCCGTAAACGGGTGCGTTTTACCATCTGACTTTTGCCGGCAGTTGCTGCTATTGCTCAATCACCTGCCGGCTTCATGAGTTTTGCTTAAAAAATCAGTTCTGCCGGCTGAAATCAACCTTGCTGTTCCGCAAAAATTTTAATGAACTGGCGTAGGATCGCCTGGCTGCTCGCATCCGGCTCAAGCAATTCCAGGCCGGTCTGGAATTTTTTCCCAGCCTGTTCATTACAGTAGATCACCCGGCCCCGCAAATTGACCAGGGTGTCTTCCAGGGCGATCTCCAGGGTCAGGTTGTTGCCGGGGCTGATGTAGAAATTCGTCTCCAGCAGGATGCCTCCCTCCGAGACATTCAGGGTCCGGCCCATGCCCTCGTATAGGAGATCCCCGTCTCTATCCTCGCAGAGGTAAGAGAGGTTCAGGGCCGAGTATCGTTCATGTTTTCTTTTATCTTCAGACATATTGCATCCTGTATCATTAAGAGTGGCGGTGTGAATGGTGGCTGGAGGTGTCTCTGCCGGCGCCGGGAGCCGAAAAATTTGCTATGATCAATAAAACCGGGGAAGAGAATATTCAGGGGGCCGTTGCGCACGAAGCTGGGCGATTCCGGCTGTTTTTTACGGCTCCTTGTGCCGTTTTGGTTCTCAAAAATGACCCTGTTTTTTTTGCAGCGGATTAAGATTGCCAATCCTGTCAACATATAATCATGTGTGGTGGTTTCCTGCCAGGAAATTTTCACAAAAAAAACGGGCGCCTCTTCTTGAGGCGCCCGTTTTTTGGTGACTGCAGGGAAAGAGAGGATTATTTATTTTTTGTCTTGCTGCCGGTGACCAGATCGTCAACCACGGTAGGATCGGCCAGGGTGGAAGTATCACCAAAGTCATCCTGTCCCGCTGCAATTTTGCGCAGAATACGGCGCATGATCTTGCCGCTTCTGGTTTTCGGCAGCCCCTGGGAGAACTGGATGATTTCCGGGGTGGCAATCGGGCCTATCTCCTTGCGGACATGGGTGCGCAGGGCCTGCCGCAATTCATCCGAGGGTTGGAAGCCTGATTTCAGGGAGACATAGGAGTAGATGGTCTGTCCCTTGATCGGATGGGGAGCGCCGACCACCGCGGCTTCGGCCACCGCCTCGTGGGCAACCAGGGCGGATTCGATTTCCGCGGTGCCGAGCCGGTGTCCGGAAACATTGATAACGTCATCCAGCCTGCCCATGATCCAGAAGTAACCGTCCGCATCCCGGCGCACGCCGTCTTCCGGGTCGTAAATTCCCGGGTAGCGTTCAAAATAGGTTTTCTTGAAACGTTCCTGGTCGCCGAAAACGCCGCGCAGCATGCCCGGCCAGGGTTTTTTCACCACCAGGTGGCCGCCTTCGTTGAGGCCGGCCTGTTTGCCGTTTTCGTCAAAGATGTCCACATCAATTCCCGGCAGGGGCAAGGTGGCAGAACCGGGTTTCAACGGGGTGGCATAGGGCAGGGCGGAGATCATGATACCTCCGGTCTCGGTCTGCCACCAGGTGTCGACAATCGGCAGCTTGCCCCCGCCGATATGGGTATGGTACCACATCCAGGCCTCCGGGTTGATGGGCTCGCCAACGCTGCCCAGCAGACGCAGGGAAGTGAGATCATATTTCTCGGTCCATTCGGTGCCCTCGCGCATCAAAGCCCGGATGACGGTGGGGGCGGTATAGAAGATATTGACCTTGAATTTTTCCACCACCTTCCAGAAGCGGTCCGGGCCGGGATAGGAGGGAACCCCCTCGAACATCAGGGAGGTGGCGCCCAGGGCCAACGGTCCATAGAGGATGTAGGTGTGGCCGGTGATCCAGCCGATATCCGCGGTACACCAGTAAACATCATCATCTTTCAGATCAAAAACCCACTGGCAGGTATGGGCCGCATAGGTCAGATAGCCCCCGGTGGAGTGAACAACGCCCTTGGGTTTGCCGGTGCTGCCGCTGGTATAGAGGATGAACAGGGTGTCCTCGCTATCCATGCTCTCCGGCGGGCAATTATCGGTGAGTGCCGGCTCGCTCATCTCTTCATGCCACCAGATGTCGCGGCCTTGCTTCATGGTGACTGCGTTGCCGGCCCTTTTCACCACAATGCAGTTTTTCACGCTTTCGCATTCTTCAAGCGCATCGTCGGCATTGGGTTTAAGGGGAATGGTCTTTCCCGCCCGTAAAACGGCATCCGCGGTGATGAGGATCTTTGCTTCGCAGTCCTGCACGCGGCTGCGCAGACTGTGGGCCGAAAATCCGGCGAAAACAACCGAATGGATGGCGCCGATCCGCGCACAGGCCAGCAG
>JALNXE010000009.1 GCA_023230525.1 Desulfobulbaceae bacterium | reverse complement strand
ACTTGATCTATTTTGTCGAAATAACGATATTTTTGTGACATAGTCGCTGCTCTGATCTCCGTCATGGGAATTCAGGAGACAGGAGACAGAATTCAGAATGGTTGATTTTATTACGTTTTATTCTGGCTCCTGAATTCTCTGGAAACAAGCTGCGGGGACCATGAGGATATCAATTTAATTTCAACATGTTACCACAACTCAAAAAGTTGAATTTTTACAACCACTTACCATCAGGCCGGTCAGCGGCCGGTCCAAAACCTAAGGAGAAGCATTATGACAGACCCAAAATCATGCCCAAATTCTGCGGCCAGGCTGCTGCTCGGCTTTGTTGCCGGTTTTCTGGCCACCCTGATTTTCCATCAGCTGACCCTGGCCCTGCTGTGGGCCATCAAGCTGGCGCCCTTCGGCCCCTTTGCCATGGGGCCGACCAAGCCCTTCGGGGTGCCGGCCGTTTTTTCCCTGGCCTTTTTCGGCGGGCTCTGGGGCATCATCTTTGTATTGATTGACCGGCGTTTTCCGGACCGCTTCGGCTACTGGCTGATCTCCTTTCTCTTTGGCGCCATTTTCCCTTCCCTGGTCGCCCTGCTGATCGTCCTGCCCCTCAAAGGCAAACCCATGGGCGGCGGCTGGCATCCGCCGTTACTCATCACCGCCTTTCTGATCAACGGGGCCTGGGGGGTGGGCACCGCCCTGCTGGTCAGGCTCTTCTCCCGCTGCCGGGGCTGTTCCTGACCGGCGCTGGCCAGGGTTGCTCTTGAAAAAAAATGATTTATTCTTTGTCATAGCCTGATTTTCGGCCTATTATGCCGGTTTGCGAGGTTGAAACGGCAGGCGCGCCCTGGCCACTGCTCCAGCCGCCGAAACCGGCCTGCAGCTTTGCCCTGCACCCTGCCCAAAGGAGAACCAATGAGCGATAAACTGCAAAAATTGACCACCCTGCTGGCGGAAATCGCCGACATCAATAACGCCATGGCCCTGCTGGGCTGGGACCAGCAGACCTATATGCCCAAGGGCGGGGCCGAGGCCCGGGGTAACCAGCTCGCCAGCTTGAGCCGCATCGCCCACCAGAAGTTTACCGCCACGGAGATCGGCGCGCTGCTCTCTGATCTGGAGAAGGAATACGCCGGAGCGGAGCCGGATGGCGATATTGCCCGGCTGCTTGAGGTCACCCGCCATGACTTTGACCGCAAGATCCGGGTGCCGGCCGATTTTGTGGCCGAATTCGCCCTGACCACCTCCAGGGCCTTTGAGGCCTGGGTCAAGGCCAGGGCCGCCGCGGATTTCTCCGTGTTCCGGCCCCATCTGGAAAAGGTGGTGGAGCTGAACCGGCGCTATATCAGCTTCTTTCCGCCGGCGGACCATCCCTATGACATTCTGCTGGATCAGTATGAGCGGGGCATGAAGACCGCCGAGGTGCAGATGATTTTTGCCGGTCTGCGGCCCCGGCAGGTGGAGCTGCTGCAGGAGATCACCGCCCGGCCCCAGGTGGATGACTCGTTTCTCCAGGGGCCTTTTGACGAGCAGCAGCAGTGGGACTTCGGGGTCAAGGTCGTTTCCGCCTTCGGTTATGACTGGGACCGCGGCCGCCAGGACCGTTCGGCCCATCCCTTTACCACCAATTTCAGTATCAATGATGTGCGCATTACCACCCGTTTTGAAGCGGACCACCCCGTTGCCTCGCTGTTCAGCACCATGCACGAGGCCGGCCACGCCCTCTATGAACTGGGCTGCAGCCAGTCCTATGAGCGCACCCCCCTGGCGGGCGGGGCCTCCTTGGCCGTGCATGAGTCCCAGTCCCGGCTGTGGGAAAACCTGGTGGGCCGCTCCCTGCCGTTCTGGGAACATTTCTATCCCGAATACCGCAAGCGTTTCCCCGCGGCCCTGGGCCAGGTGGATCTCCGCACCTTCTACCGGGGGATCAACCGGGTGGAGCCGTCGCTGATCAGGGTCAATGCCGATGAGGCCACCTATAACCTGCATGTCATGCTGCGCCTGGAGCTGGAAATCGGCATGATTGAAGGCCGGATCGCGGTGCGGGATCTGCCCGGAATCTGGAACGCCAAGATGGAGGAGTATCTCGGCATCAGGCCGGCCAACGACAGCCAGGGGGTGCTGCAGGACGTGCACTGGTCCGGCGGCTCGCTGGGCTACTTTGCCACCTACACCCTGGGCAACCTCATCTCGGCCCAGCTGTGGGAGAAGATCCGCCAAGATATCCCGGATCTGGACGACCGGCTGCGCCGGGGCAGTTTCGCGGCCCTGCTCGGCTGGCTGCGGGAAAAGATCCACTGCCATGGCCGCAAGTTCACACCCCAGGAACTGGTGCTGCGGGTGACCGGAGCAAAAATCGACCCCGGCCCCTATCTTCGCTATCTTACGAACAAATACAGCGATATCTATGGTTTGCAAACAAAATGAGTCTGGACACGGAACCCGTAGCCATCACAGGAAGGCAGGAAGCATGAAAAAACTGATCTCCGCCATATGTTTTGTCGTCCTTAGCACCACCAATGTCTGGGCCCTGGATAAAACGGACGGGACCGGCCTGCAGGTTGATGTGTTGACCCAAGCAACTTCGAGCTGGGATGGCAGCCCGCTGCCCCATTATTCGATCGGCACCCCGGAGATCACCATCCTGCGCATCACCATCCCGCCGGGCGCGCAGCTGCCTGTGCATGAACACCCGGTGATCAATGCCGGGGTCCTGCTCAAAGGCGAACTCACGGTCATCACCAGGGACAACAAGACCCTGCACCTCAAGGCCGGGGAGCCGATTGTCGAGGTGGTGGGCAAATGGCATTGTGGCATGAACGAGGGCACGGAACCTGCTGAGATCATTGTCTTCTACGCCGGGGAGGAGGGCCAGCCGAATACCGTGAGACAATAGTGAAGCGCAAAGGCGGGGAACCGGAGGGATGCCGGGCTTTCACGGCAGCAACTACCTAATATGGTTTGATAACTTTTTATGGCAATATCGCTTGGTCAGTTCCGGGAGTCGAAAAGAATCGGTTTTCGGAAAAATTTTGGCAATACTTGCCATGATTGTTTTTTCGGTCTTCTTAGGCTTTGCCCGCTATGTTGCCTGGAAAGTCATTTAACCGCCGCGCTTGAGTGGACGCGAAGAGGATCGACGGCGCTGACGCAGCAAAGTCATTGGCGCCACACTGGTGATGCAGGTCGGTTAGCGCACAAAGAACCCCTTGCGAGCAGTATCAAATTAGCATACAATAAAGCATCAAATAAAATGCTCAAAGGAGGTTTCCCATGGCTATCAGCATCACCGAAGATATTCGCTCGATCACAGATCTTAAACGGAACACGAATGCGGTTCTTGAGCAAATTCACGAAACAAAGCGCCCGGTTGTGTTAACCGTCAATGGTAAAGCAGAAGCTGTGCTGGTTGATGCCGGGGAATACGAAAAAATCATGAATGCCTTTAATCTGCTCAAGCTTTTAGCTCCAGCCGAGGAGGACATAAAAGAAGGTCGTTACACCGAGGCAAAGGATTTCTTCAAGGAGTTCAAACGTGCCAAGGAAATTTAAAATCAACCTCACCCGTAACGCCCAAAACGACCTGGAGCAAATTTTTTTCTACATTGCCTCCGACAATATAAATAATGCCAAAAAATTCATCCTGGAACTGGAAGAGAAAATATACTCATTAGACACATCACCAGAACGCTGTCCGTACATCCCTGAAAATATATTTTTCGGCACCAATTACAGGCATTTAATCCACAAGAAATACAGGGCGATATACAAAATAGATAATAATTGCGTCTATATTCTCCGAGTTGTACACGGTTCAAAGTTGTTCGAATTGTAAATAAATCATTAACGTTGCAAAAGAAATTAAGGAAAGGGCAAATTCATGAACCGTGTCATCCTGCAGAAGGGGCGGGAACGCTCGCTGCTGCGCCGCCACCCCTGGATATTTTCCGGTGCCGTCAACCATTTGCAAGGGACACCGCAGCCCGGTGAAACCGTGGAGGTCATTGCCGCTGACGGCCGGTTTCTGGGGCGGGGCGCCTATTCGCCTGTTTCGCAAATTCGGATTCGCATCTGGAGCTTTGATGAACAGGAAGAAATTGATGAAGCCTTTTTCCAGAGGCGGCTGCAAAGCGCCATGGCCCGGCGGGAGGAGCTGCAGATTCCAAGCCAGACCAATGCCTTCCGGCTGGTTTCCGCCGAGGCCGACGGCCTGCCGGGCCTGATTGTCGACCGCTACGGGGATTTTCTCGTCTGCCAGTTTCTCAGCGTCGGCGTCGCCCACTGGCAGGAAGTGATCATCGAGCAGCTGCAGACACTGCCCGGCGTCCGCGGCATTTATGAGCGCTCCGATGTGGAGGTGCGTAAAAAGGAGGGGCTGCAGCCGTGCCGCGGCCCGTTGTGGGGCGAGGAGCCGCCTGAGCTGATCGAGATCGAGGAGCATGGTCTGAAATTCCTGGTGGATGTCAAGCAGGGCCATAAGACCGGCTTTTACCTGGACCAGCGGGTCAACCGGCAGCTGGTCCGCTCGTACAGCTCCGGGGCCGAGGTGCTCAACTGTTTTGCCTACACCGGGGGCTTCGGCCTGGCTGCCCTGCAGGGCGGGGCCAGCCAGGTGACCAATGTGGAGGATGTGGCCGGCCTGCTGGCCTTGATCGACAAAAATGTGCAGCTCAATGAGTTTGCCGGACAGCGGTGCACCAACCTCAAGGCCGACGTCTTTCAACTGCTGCGGCAGTATGCCGAAGCGGGCAGGTTTTTTGATCTGATCATCCTTGATCCGCCCAAATTCGCCGAGGCCAGGAGCCAGCTGATGCGGGCCAGCCGGGGCTACAAGGATATCAACCGGCTGGCCCTTAAACTGCTGCGTCCGGGCGGCCTGCTGTTCACCTTTTCCTGCTCCGGTCTGATGAATGTGGAACTCTTCCAGAAAATCGTGGCCGATGGGGCCATTGATGCCGGCTGCGATGTGCAGATGCTGCAATGGCTCGGCCAGAGTCCCGATCATCCGGTGAAACTGCACATCCCGGAAAGCATGTATCTGAAGGGACTGATCGGGAAGAAGCTTGCCTGACGGCAGCAAGGCCGGAAGGGTGAGGAGAAAAAACAAGTCCCCGCTTTCGTCATTCCGGGCAAGCGCAGCGCGACCCGGAATCCATGAGCAGGAGCAGGGCAGAAGAGCGGAGAGGGGGGAGCATGGATACGGCGGCAGGCAGCAGCGCAGGCAATGTGGTCCAGGTGTTGGACAAGCGGATCTTCTGGGGCCGGGTGAGCTGGGCCGGGGGCGTGATCACAGAGGTAGAGGCCTTGGGGGCGGAAGAGCCGGGCCAGCCCTATCTGATCCCCGGTTTTATCGACGCCCATGTCCACATCGAAAGCGCCATGCTGCCGCCGGCCGAGTTCGGGCGGCAGGCGGTGCGGCACGGCATGGTGGCGGCAGTGGCCGACCCCCACGAGATCGCCAATGTGCTGGGTGCGGACGGGGTGCGGTTCATGGTGGCAAGCGCCCGCTGCTCTCCCTTTAAAACCTTCTTCGGGGTGCCCTCCTGCGTGCCGGCTACTCCCTTTGAGACCGCGGGCGCGGCTCTGGACCTGGCGGAGATGGAAAGTCTCCTGCAGGAGCCCGAGGTACGGCATCTGGCGGAGATGATGAATTTCCCCGGCGTGCTGGCCGGTGATGCGCAGGTTCTGGCCAAAATCGAGCTGGCCCGCAGGCTGGGCCGGCCGGTGGACGGCCATGCCCCTGGGCTGCGCGGCGGCGAGGCGGCCCGCTACGCAGCGGCGGGGATTACCACGGATCACGAATGCTTTACCCTGGCCGAGGCATTGGACAAGCTTGCCTGCGGCATGCACATTCTCGTGCGGGAAGGTTCGGCGGCGCGCAACTTCGCGGCCCTGCATTCCCTGATCACCACCCACACCGACCAGGTGATGCTCTGCTGCGATGACAAGCATCCGGACGACCTGGCCGCAGGCTACATCGACCGGCTGGCGGCCCGGGCCGTGGCATTGGGCCACCATCCCCTGGCCGTGCTGCGCTGCGCCTGCGCCAACCCTGTCCTGCATTACCATCTGCCGGTGGGCCTGCTGCGGCTGGGCGACGCCATGGACGCGGCTCTGGTTGCTGATCTGCGGGACTTCCGGGTGCTGAAGGTCTGGCTGGACGGCAATCTGGCGGCGGCAGAGGGCCGCACCCTGCTGCCAAAAGTTGGGGTTGCCCCGGTCAACAACTTCCGGGCCCGGCCCATTACTGCCGCTGACCTGCAGCTGCCGGCAGGTAAAGGTCCGCTGCCGGTCATCGAGGCCATGGACGGCGAGCTGATCACCAGGGAGCTGCTGCTTGAACCGCGCCGGGCAGGGGGCGTGCCGGTGCCGGATACCGAACGGGACATCCTGCTGCTCTGCGTGGTCAACCGCTACGAAGAAGCCCCGCCGGCCCTGGCCATGATCCGGGGCTTCGGGCTGCAGAAGGGCGCGCTGGCCTCAAGCGTGGCCCATGATTCCCATAACGTGATAGGGGTGGGGGCTGATGCCCACTCTCTCTGCCGGGCGGTCAATGCGGTCATCGAGGCCAAAGGCGGTATTGCCGTGACGGACGCGAGAGGCGTGGAGCTGCTCCCGCTGCCCATCGCCGGCCTGATGAGCGATGATGACGGCCAGGAGGTGGGCCGGCGCTACGCCGAGCTTGACCGCCTGGCCCATGGGCTGGGCTCCGGCCTGCGAGCCCCGTTCATGACCCTCTCCTTCATGGCCCTGCTGGTGATCCCGGAACTGAAACTGAGCGACCGGGGCCTGTTTGACGGCCGGTACTTTCGTTTCGTCGATGCCAGGCAGTGAAATGGCTGCCGCTGCGTTCGTTTCATCGGGTTATTCTCTTCCGGAAGAACGACCCACATATGGAGTGTAAAAAAATACCTACCTGGAGCATGCGGGCACGCTGCCCTATTGACAACAGCCTGATCCCGTTATAGGAATGTGTCAGGGCAGCAGCCCGCCAACCCTATCTCCGGGGGAAGCAACGAAGCGTGTCTCGCGGGGTAGGAGCGGGCCATGCCCGCGACAACGGGGTTTTCGCAATGGCAAATTCGCAGGCATGGCCCGCTCCTGCTGCGGAATGGCCCCCTGCACCGCGTTTGCTTTCCCCGTTTTGCCCTTTAATATCGCAATAAGAGGAAAATGCCGGGCGACAACGTAATAAGTGGACAGCATGGGAAGAGATTTTCCATGTTTTGTATTCAATATTAAAATAAGTGGAAAATGTGTCCGTCTATAAAGGGCAATATGATGGACAGCTTTCCACTTATTGCGCTGTTATGTCTGAACAAAAAATAGAAAGAAAGAGAACAGAATGTCGGATTATATAAAATCCAACTGAAGATAATCTGATAGTGGATAAACAATTAATGAAAAATGCAAGTTCTTCTGAAATAAAAAAGTTGGGTCTGTTAGTCGCTAGTGTCGCGTTTACCTTTCTGGGTTTATATTTTTTCAAATTTCATGCTTCCTTGTCCAACCAATCTGCTGATTGGGGGAATTTTGGATCGTATATTAATGGAGTGTTAAGCCCTATATTGCTTTTCTTAACCTTGATATATATTGCAAATACATTGAAGGCTCAAAAGGAGTCTCAAGCTGAGCAAAGCGAGGGAATTTCAGGTCAGATCAAAGAGATGATGAATTCAAACCAAATAAACCAGATTACAAGTCTTAGGACAGAGATTATTGGTCTAATAAATAATGAAGTTTCTTTTTTTATAAAACGATTTGATAAACTCCAATCTGAACTATCAGATGCCATTAAAGACTTACCAACCATAAAAGGACCAACTGGGAATCTTGCGCCAGCAGATAAGGCAGAAGCCTTGATGGCACTTACTCAAAGTAACTCTAAAGAAATGATAAAAGCCATCAACATGGTCATCAACCTTCAACGCTTAGCCTATAATATAATAACTGGAAACTTCAAAACAGTTGACGACTTAAGGAAAAAATTTGAAACAGAATACAAAGATATTCATGCAAAATTTGGTGACTGGCAGGTAGAAACTCAAAGCACTTACTGATGAGTGGCAATGCCAAATGGGGTCGGACCACGCTAAATAATTGAGATTACAATGTAATGCCGGTTTGCTCACTCTGTAACTAGTTGATATTACTAGGCCTCATTGTCGATTTTGGGACCAAAATGGGCAAATAGAAATCAAACAGCAAAAATTGCCAAACCATCACATTCAGTTTTCTCTGGCACAGTATGCTTTCGCCGCCCCCAGCTGTGCCATAGCCGAAGACCTCGCTCACAGTGAAACTGAAAAACGCTATTTTTGTTTCGGCGAGGTCGAGGGTGGTGTTCTCACTGTCCGATTTACCTATCGCGGCGGTGTTATTCGCATATTTGGCGCCGGTTACTGGCGAAAGGGAAAGGCAATTTATGAGCGCGAAAATCAAATACACCAATGAGCCTATTGATGCCAAGGTCATTAGAGACTTTCTCCCACCTCCCGAAGAACTTGCCTTTCGGGAAGAAGGGGTGAAAGTTACCATTGCTCTCAGCAAAAAGAGTGTCGAGTTCTTTAAATCCGAGGCAGCCAAACACCATACTCAGTATCAGCGCATGATCCGCAGGCTCATCGATACCTATGTGGAAACCTTCAACAAACCATAGCGGATATTGGGGACGTCCCCTTCCTCCTCTCTGGAATTATTGTGGCAGGGATATTTGTTTTCATCCTCACCCGTCGAAGTCTCCGGCCAGCTTTCGTAATAAGACTTTCCCTTATTGTCGGAGGAGGGCTGGGGGCAATCTGATCGACAGGATATGGAACAAGGGAGTTGTTATCGATTTTATGAATATCGGTATCGGGAGTTTACGAACCGGAATTTTCAACGTTGCCGATGTGGCGATTATGCTCGGTGAAGGGAGGCTGATTTTATCTCGTATCACGGAGTAAAAATTTATCCGAAAAAATCTGCGGACATCTCGCCCAAGAGGGCCGCTACCCTTAGCTTCGCGTTCGGTGGTAACTTATGATGAAATTGAGTGATCTAGGTTTCAGCCCCTGGTTTGAAGCACATGCCGATGACCTCCGCCACGAGGATCAAGGCATTGCACGCGTGTCGGCGGTTGACCGGAATTCCTACATTGTCAGGAATGAATTCAGAGAGATTCCGGCTGAACTTGCGGGGAAGTTTTATTTCCATGTTGAGTCATCGGTTGAGCTGCCATGTGTCGGCGATTGGGTCGCCGTGCAGTATTACAATGACGATACCTCGGCAATCATCCATGGGGTCTTTCCACGAAGGACGTTTTTGCGCCGCAAGCGTGCCGGCGTAGAAGTGGACCACCAGATGATCGCAGCCAACATTGATATCGCTTTCATTGTCCAGTCATGTCACTTTGACTTTAATCTGCCCCGGCTGGATCGGTATTTAGTGATGGCAGCTGACGGACATGTTGAGCCGATTGTCATTCTTGCCAAGACGGACTTGATCTCCCACGATGAGCTGCAACAGAAGCTTGCGGCTGTCAGACAGGCTGGCATCACGACCAGGATTATTGCCCTCAGTAACGTAACCGGCTCCGGATTTGACGAATTCCACCAGGTATTAATACCGGGCCGAACATATTGCCAGCTCGGGTCATCCGGGGTCGGCAAGACGACACTGATCAATCATCTGATTGGACGGAATGATCTTGATACGAAAGCTGTCAGTGGAACAGGAGAAGGCACACACACAACAACGCGCCGGCAACTCATTGTTCTTGAGAAAGGCGTTATGTTCATTGATACACCCGGAATGCGAGAATTAGGCCTTCTGGGCGCCGGTGAAGGGGTAAACAAAGGGTTTGAAGATATTATTGAGCTTGCCATGGCTTGTCGCTATGCCGATTGCAGCCATACTCGGGAATCGGGCTGCGCAGTTCTTGCGGCAATTACAAACGGCGAGTTGAGTGAAGAGCGCTATTCCAGTTATTTGAAACTCAGGAAAGAGTCGGAGCACTATGAGATGTCGTACCTGGACAAACGTAAAAAGGACAGGGCCTTCGGACGCTTCATGAAGACGGCTAAGAAGAATATGAAAAGATGAATGACCTGCACCGAACAAACGGCTCCAGCGGGCGCGTCGCTGCCCCATGTGCGTTCGGCGGAGTCATTTGGCGAAATATATCTCAATTCTTGAGATTGCGACAGAGGCTAATCCCGGTGGGCGAACTATAGAGGTAGGTAAAAATGTGTAGAAATATCATAACGCTTTACAACTTTGAACCCTCTGCCACTAACGAAGAGATCCGCCAAGCAGCGCTGCAATTTGTGCGGAAGATCAGCGGATTCAACAAACCATCCACGGTAAACAAAGAGGCATTTGACCGTGCGGTTGACGAAATCGCAGCTTCATCAACTAAATTGTTGCATTCTCTCGTGACTGCCGCCCCGCCAAGGAATCGGGAGGTTGAGGCTGCAAAGGCACGGGCGCGCCCAGTCCGCAGAATAAACTCGTAGTGACAAGTTTGGGGGGCACCCGTTAAACTGCAAGCAAGGTCATGAAAGGCGGCAAAAACTCATTTTTCAAAACCTGTCCCCGGTTTCCATGATCCGGTTATGACGCGGGTTGCACCGACAAGAGTTCAATTTCGTAGATGACAACCTGTTCGGCCAGAGGACCGCGTTCCCCGAAGGCCAGGTCGGCAGGCACAAAGATCTGCCATTTGCCGCCTTCCTTCATCAGCGGCAGGGCCTCCTGCCAGCCGGGGATCAAGGTGCTGAGGCGGACGGTGGCCGGTTTCTTGTCGCGGAACGAACTGTCGAATTCCTTGCCGTTGATCAGGGTGCCACGATAATTGACGGTCACCGTGTCCTCAAGTGTCGGCGATTTGCCGGTGCCTTGAACGAGCACCTTGTACTGCAGGCCGCTGGGCAGGGTGACCACCCCATCCTTCTTGCCGTTTTCAGCCAGGAAGGCCCGGCCTTCACCCCGGTAACCCTCGAGCGTCTTTTTTTTCTCCTGCTCCAGGGCTGTATCGATTTTCTTTTTCAGTGCCACCAGAATGGACTGCATTTCCTCGCTGGACAAAAGAGGCTGTCCAGACCCGGCGAGGGCGTCCTGGACTCCTTTGACCAGGGCGGCCGGGTTGAGGTCAACCCCCTGTTTCTTGAAGTCGCCGCCGACCTGGTAGCCGACGCTGTAACTGATTTTATCCTTTTCATCCTGGAGCTGCAGCGTATCGTTTGCTAAGCAGGTACCGGCCAGAACGGCCAGGCTGAGAAATGTAATCAGTAAGTATTTCATGGCAGGTTATTCCTTTTGCAGATAAGGGCAGTGAAAATGGGTGATATGACAAGGCAAAGGCAGGGCGGCGGTTGCCGCCCTGCCTGGCTTAAGGCATTGCAATCATCTGTGATCAGGCGGACTGCTCGATGCCTTTTTTCCTTCTGAGCAGTCTCAGGCCGGCCAGGCCGGAGCCGAAGAGCAGAAAGGTGGCCGGTTCGGGCACCGGCGCCATGGTGGCGTTGGCGGTCAGGTCTGGATAATATGTTGTTATCGAGGGATTTCCGTCAGAATCTAGTGATGTGGGGTCAAACGTAATAATATCACCGGACAATAACAGGTCGCTGATGCCGACGGTGAGGCCCCGAAAGGTGAGAGTGGCGAGGTCAAAATTGTCAGTCAGTTGTCCCCCGTCAAACCAAGCAGCATCAAAACTAACATTGCCATTTCCGTTGTCGGAAACCCCTGTGAGATAACCGATAGTGTCAAAATTCCAGGTAAGATCGACAAAATCAAGAATATTAGAATTGAAATCAAGAAAAAAAAGTGAGCTGTAGAGTGCTTCGCCCGGGTCCAGACTAAGCCCGACGGTGACAGAGCGCTCCTCGCCCACCGGGAAGGTCTGCGCTGTCGGGGTCAGGGTGACGACGGGAGTTGCCATGGCCTGGCCGGCCAAGGTCAGGCAAAAAAAGGCGGTTATGGTGCTGAGTATCTTTTTCATCATTTTTTCCTTATATGTTCGAAATTGCGGATTAGCGGGTTGCATCAAGGCGGGACTTGCACCCACCTCGATGGAGAAACGGTATTTACCTGACACGATGCGACCTCATGAAATTCAGCACAATCATGCTGTCACGCAGGTTGACCGAGCCGTCCTGGTTGAGGTCATATCCCGGGTTGCGGGGCAGCGGCTTGCGGACTTCCTGCATGAAGAGGCTGTAGTCAGCCATGTTCACCACCCCGTTCTGGTCGATATCCGGGAAGGCCGGATCGAAACGCACCACATAGGGCCGCATCATTTCGTTGTCCTCATGCTCGACGATATGGCAGTGCCAGACGTAGAGGCCGGCCCGGTCAAAGAAGGCCTTGAGGCGGGTCACCTGGCCGGGATAAGAGATAACGGTATCCTTAAAACCTGCCTCGTTGCCCACGGCGGCCACCGCATTCCCCACCGGGGTCAATGGATTCATAATCATGCCGGTGGCATCTGTGGCCAGGTCCTGCCGGTCAATGACCTGGAAACGCACCAGATGCAGATGGATCGGATGGGCATCCATGGTGAAGTTGTAGACCTCCCACTCCTCCATGGTGTCGACAAAGGGCAATTCCGTGAGTGTATCCATCCAGCGGGAAATGGTATTGACGTCGGCGCCGGTGCCATCGGTGGCCAGGCTGCCGAGCATGGCCATTCTTGGCGCGAAGGGCACGCCAAGGGCGGCATTGCAATTAGCCAGAAAGACGGCCGGATTGGCGGGATCAAAGGTAACACCGAGATCTACCACGCTGCCGTCCGGATTCACCTGCACGCACAGCTGAGCCGATTCCATTTCATTAAGGGACAGACGGCGCGGCGCGGCGGCATTATCCGGAGTGCCCAGGGGCGCTTCGGCGGGCAGAACAAGATTCTCGGGCGCGGTGGTCAGGCCGTCGCTGGAACCAGGAGTCCCATAAAGGGCGGAGTTGACCACGAACTGCATGACCTGGCCGGAAGTGGCCGGGTCGGCAGGTGTATCGGGAAAGCCGCCGAAAGGCGCGTCCGGTGCGGTGTTGATCATCCTGATAATGGTGCCGTCCGGCAGATTGCTGAAATCGACAATGACGTCAGCCCGCTCGGCCGGCCCCATCAGCAGGGCCTGGTCCGGGGAGAGCAGAGGCTGGGCCGCGGGAGTGCTGCCGTCGCCCGGCAGCTCGGTAGAGAAGCCGGTGGTGATTTTCGTCACCTTGGGCAGGAAGCCCTGCTCTGCGCCGATCTGATAGAATGGTATCTCCTGGGTCGGGTCGATCTGATTGGTGGCTGGATCAACCACGAACATGCTCAGGTTAAGGGTCCTTGAGTTGCAGCCGTCCAGCAAGCGGAAGCGGTAACGGTCTGGTGCGACTTCCTGCACCGGCCAGACGACGCCGTTGACCACCATGGTGGTGAAAAAGGCCTCCGGGTTCCAGATGGGCGCAATATCGGAGATCATGTCTTTATCAACCGAGTTGATAAAGGGAATCTGCAGTTGATCCTGACGCAAATTTTCAAAGAAGGCGCGATTTTCCGGGTAGAAGAGAGAGCCGTCCGGATTGAAGGAACGGTCCTGGATAGCAATCGGAATTTCGCGGTACTTCTCGCGCTGGCCGCCCATGGAGGCCGGAAAATTGGCAGCGACCACGTCCTCGCCGGCCACGGGAGCCGGACCCGGCAATATATTGGGAGTGTTGATGTCGTAGGCGCCATTGCGAACCAGCCAGAAACCGGCCGGTCCGGCATAGACGTTGAGCCGGGTCATGCCGAGCGAGTGGTCGTGAAACCACAGGGTGGTGGCCGGTTGATCGTTTTCATAGCCGTAATAGGCCGAGCCGGGCAGTTGATTGGCCCGGTTATACTGGTCGTAGAGGTCGCCCTGGGTAGCCGTGCCGGCCGGGATGTCGTTGGCAGCCGGCAGCCACCACTGTTCGGGATAACCATCGCTTTCCATGTTGACATGGGAGCCGTGCACATGGGTGACCATGGGTACCGGGCCCTGGTAGGGCAGTTCGCTTGATCCTTCGCAGTCGGTGCGGCTGATACCCATGCGGCAGTCCTGGTTGGGATTTGCCCAATGCAGGGTCTGGTCGATGGAAAAGAGATGTTTGAGATAGTGGCCATTGGCATCCTTCAGGTCATTGATCCAGCGCACGGTGTCCAGGTTGCCGGAAATGGCTTCGACGGTAAAGGCCGGATAATTGAAGGATGAATTGGCAGCCGGGGCTACCCCTCCCGAGGGCAGCGGATCTTCAGCTCTGCCGTAGCTCCAGACGGTGGTCGGGCCATAGGTGTCGTTGCGGTTGTTTAAGGTGTTCCAGATGCCGCCCGGCAGGATCTGCTGCATGAACTGCCTGACGGCAATGTTGTATTCTGCAGCCGGACCGCTGCCAACGGGTTGGGTGATGCTTTTCGGCATGACCGGCGGAATGACCAGCGGTATGACATATTTGGGAATCGCGGCGGGATCCAGCAGGCAGGTGTCGGCTCCGGGAAAGGCCTCGGCGGTTCCCGCCGGACAGGGCGCTGTCGGATCAATCTTGAGGCAGACATGTGAATTCGGCACCGTTGAAAGCTGGGTCCCGGCCGGGCATGTCCCGATGGGTGTTGTCGCCGCCGCACCGGCCATGGCTGGCCAGGCGATGGTTAGCAACGGCAGGGTATATAACATACCTATCCTGCCCAGTAATCCACTCATTTTGAGTCTCTTTTTCATTTTTCCCTCCATTTTTTCTATCTTTTCCCCGGATCGCGCAAAATGCAGAACCGGACCTTCTTTCCCTTCCGGGATAAAGCAAGCTTCATTTTGTCATTTTTGCGTTATCACCCCCTCTGCGAAGTTTTATTTTTCTAAGGAGCCATAACGAAATGGTTCAGAAACCCGAGGTTATTTGGCAACGGCTCCTCATTCCCTCAAAAATGCCAAAAATTAAGACCTCGACAGGCAGGCAAAAAGCATTTTCTTGCCCACCGGCAACCTGACAAAAGCTTACTTATTACTTACAGAGTAGAGGCAAGAAAACAATAAGGTTTATTCTGATAGAAAATGGATAGAAAAAATATCCATGGTTTGAGGAGTGTTGGGAAGCGATTTCTGTTTGGCTGGTTTTCTTGGTGCAGTTGTTTTGCCGCAGAGCGGAAGCCGGCTGCAGCAATCAGAGGATATGCGGGATTTTAAGAGTTGCGCTGCTTGCTCTGGGCCGGCCGGCCGGTTTGGGCGTTGAAGGGAAGGCTTTGCCCTGCTCGGAAAGGGTCACAACTGCAGGCGGCCTTTTTCCGTGATCGTGGAAAATTTCAGCGCAACCAACAGGACTGGGGCCGGGAGCCTCTTCTGGACAGGGAAGGGGAGCCGCACCGGGAGCCACCTACGGGAAAACCACCTCGCGTTTGGCAAAGGGGCAGATGAAGCGCAGCTGATCGGCTTTGAGCCGCAGCCCCTCCTTATTCTTGTTGCCGGAGCCGTAGCGGGGATCGCCCATGACCGGGTGGCCGATGAGAGCGAAATGGCGGCGGATCTGGTGGAGCCGGCCGGTTCTGATCCACACCACGACCTTGCTGGTGTTGGTTGCGGCATCAAAGGAGAGGGGCTGGTACTCGGTGAGGGCCGTCTTGCCGTCCAGGGCGAGATCGATCGTGTTGCCCTGGCGGATGAAAATGTTGCCCAGCACCTGCACCTGGTAGCGTTTGGCAATCAGGTTCTGCTGCAAGAGCCGGGAGAGCTGGCTCGCCGCCTCCCGGCTGTGGGCGATGAGCATGAGGCCCGTTGCCTCCCGGTCGAGCCGGTGCACGAGGAAGACCTGGCGCTGCGGCTTAAAGAACAGCTCGGCCTGGCGCAGGAGCGCGCAGTGGTCGCCGTACTGGTTGCCCTGGGCCATGAGGCCGGCCGGTTTCTCCCAGACGCTGTAATGGCCCTGATCGCTGACACAGCGGGCTTGGGGCGGGACAAGGGCCAGCAGGACGGCATCATAATGGATGGCCAGCCGGTATCCCGGCTGCATGGGGGCAGTGGCCCGGCGCAGACGCTGGAGCTTGCCCTTTTTTTTCTTGAGCCAGACCGCGCCCTTGGCCATGGCATCCTTGATCCTGCCCTTGCTGAGCCCGGTTTGCCGGGCCAGCAGCTCGCAGGCGGTCCGCGGGTCGTCAGGTGCGACGGTTATTTCTGTGGTGAATTTTTCCATGCCGTTATGCTGCTTCCGGTGGATTCCGGCTGAAAACATGCCAGAATGACGAGTCGGTGGCGTAGGGGCGGTTCGCGAACCGCCCGTGCTGTGTTAAATATTCAGTTTTTACGGCTGCCTTATGCCTTGTTCTGCTTGAAGATCGGCTCCAGGCCGCACAGCTGGGCATAGCCGGCGATTTCGTCCTGAAACTGTTTGACGTAAGGGCAGTCCCAGATGGCCAGAATTTTGGCCCGGATGACAAAGGCGGGAAGGAAACGGCCTTGGTACTCCATGTCCCTGGCCGGTTCCCGGTCAAGCATATAGGGGAAGATCTGGGGCCTGCGGCAGACCTCGGGCCGGTCCGGATAAATCCGGCAGCCGCCGGTACCCCCATCCAGATTGGGGCAGCGGCTGCCGCGCGGCAGGATCATGCTCCAGCCATTGCGCCAGCCGTAAAGAGCGGCCTGGTTGGCGTAAAAGGGCGCGCCGTTCACCAGCAGGGACGGCTCGTCATCAGGGGTGGCGGCCCTGGTTTTTTCATCAGCAAATTCGGGCAGGTCAAAGAGGGCGGTTTCGTTTTCGGCCAGGGGGATTTCGAAAAATTCCTGCGCCTGCCCGGCCGAGGGGCCGGTGCAGCACAGGGTGCAGCCGCAGGGGCCGCAGAGCAGGCTGTTGATCTCCTCAAGCTCCCGGGTCAGCACATTCTGGCTGATCCAGCTGTCGAGAGCAATGAACTGTTCCGCCGGCTCCAGGTTTGCACCGAAAATGAGCCGGCTCGGCGGCTGGGGATTTTTGATCCGTTCAAAGGGCCGCAGGGCGTCAAGATAGGGGTGCAGCAGAGCGGCGGGCCGGTCATAGCTGATCCCGGTGGTTTCCACCGGTTCATTGAGCACGGCAAGTAGGTCTTCCAGGGCACGGAAAGGGCCGGTGAGATAGAGCATGCCGGCCAGCCTGGCCAGCGGCAGGACGGGGTTTGCCAGCCGGGCAAGGCCGGGACGGCTCAGTGCTATCTGTCGGATGGTAAGCATGACAATAGTTACATAATGGGTTTTGCGGGAAAGATCAATGTTTAGTGAAAAAGTAAGGAGTAAGGAGTGAGGAGTGAAAAGTGAGGTGTAGGGGCGGTTCGCGAACCGCCCTGAGAGGTGAGAAGTAGGGGCGGTTCGGGAACCGCCCTGGAGGCAGGAGACAGGAGGCAGGAGTCAGGAGGTCGGAGGCCGGAGGCAGCTGGAAACACTGGAAACAGCGGTTGTTGTCCGGCAAGGGAGCTTGCGCAGGCGATACTTGCCCGTAGCGAGTTCATTGCCGGGGGGCTGCTTCTGACTCCTGAATTCTGATTCCTGCGTCGTTGCTCCCCCACACTTTGCTTGACCGGAAAGCCGCCTGAGACTATAGTGGCATTTTTTAAAGCCGCCGCCAACCTACCAACCAGCAACCATTTTACCGATTACGCAGGCAAGCATGGAAACCATGGAAAAACAGGCGCTGACCGAGCATCTGCGGGATCTGCGCAACAGTCTGATTCGCTCCCTGATTGCCGTGGCCGTGGGGTTCGGCCTTTCCTATTACTTTATTGAGGATATCGGCGCCTGGTTTGTCCGGCCACTGTTTGCGGTGCTGCCCAAGGGTTCCAGTCTGATATTTACGTCCTACCAGGAGGGCTTTTTTTTTATCTGAAATTAGCCCTGGTGAGTGGACTGATACTGTCCAGCCCGGTCATCTTCTGGCAGCTCTGGTCCTTTGTCGCGCCGGGGCTCTACCGGCATGAAAAAAGGGTGGTCCTGCCCTTTTCCTTTCTGTCCTCCGTCTGTTTTCTCGGCGGCGCCACCTTTGGTTATTATGTGGTCTTCCCGCCCGCCTTTCGTTTTCTTATGGGCTATACCACTGATTTTTTGAGCCCCCTGCCCACGGTAACCGAGTATTTTTCCCTCAGTCTCCGCCTGCTCATCGCCTTTGGGGTTATCTTCGAGATGCCTGTGTTCATGGTGCTGCTGGCCAAGCTCGGCATTGTCGACCGGCCCTTTCTGACCCGCAACCGCAAATATGCCTTTCTGCTCTCCTTTATTATTGCCGCCATCCTCACCCCCACCCCGGATGTGGCCAATCAGCTGCTCATGGCGGTGCCCCTGGTGGTTCTCTATGAGGTGAGCATCATCGCCGTCTGGCTGTTCGGCCGGAAAATGCCGGTCGATGCCGAAGAGGAAGAGAAGGAACAGACGGATTGATAAAGGCGTTCCAATGCTCAAACGTGCAAACGTTCCAGCGTTTAAGCGTTTGAATGAACGTTGAAGCGCTTGATCGTTTGCACGTCCCTTTTCACCCGCACTGTCATTTTTTCCCCTTTCCGCTGCGGAGTAAGAAATATTTTCCCCCTTTTATTTTTTATTTCTCCTGCTGTATAATCCAATAATCCGTTGATTTCACTTGTTAAAGCATCGAGGCGTTTTGCGGCATGCAATTTGCTGGGGCAAGTTAAACATAAAGTTCACTTAAGCTTTTTGTTTTGGGGACGATAAGCCAGTTGAAACAGATCAATCATGGCAGTCTCGCCCGGAGATGGATTAAAAAAAATGCAGGTGAAAATAATGAAATACAGAATCAAGCAGGTAAGCCAGAAACTGGATCTTCCGGTTTCAACCATTCGTTACTGGCAGCAGGAGTTTGCCGAGTTTGTCACCCCTGAAAGAAGCAATGGCGGCCAGCGCAGATATGATGACAAGGATATCGAGGTGCTGGGGCGGATCAAGGAATTGGTTTACCAGCAGAAACAGTCCATCGGCCAGACCAAGGAGCTGCTTGGCACCAAAGGCCGGCCGGAGGAAGGGATTGACTGGTCGGAACAGACCATCCTGCTCACCGGCGGCACCGGCTCCTTTGGCAAGCATTTCTGCCGGTTGATGCTGGAAAAATATCATCCCAAGGTCATCCGTATCTACAGCAGGGACGAGTTGAAACAGCATGAAATGCGCATTGAGTTCAAGGATGACCCGCGACTGCGGTTTTTCATCGGCGATGTGCGTGACGGCAAGCGTCTGCAGCGAGCCATGGAAGGGGCCACCATGGTGGTCCATGCCGCGGCCCTGAAACAGGTACCGGCCTGTGAATACAACCCCTTTGAGGCGGTGAAGACCAATGTGCACGGCGCCCAGAATGTCATTGATGCCGCCATTGATACCGGGGTGCGCAAGGTCATTGCCCTTTCCACGGATAAGGCGGTCAACCCGGTCAACCTGTATGGCGCGACCAAGCTCTGCTCAGACAAGCTGTTCACCCAGGGCAATGCCTATGCCGGCCCGAAAGGAACCCGCTTTGCCTGCGTGCGTTACGGCAATGTCATCGGCAGCCGCGGCAGCGTCATCCCCCTGTTTCTCCAGCAAAAAGAAAGCGGCACCATTACCATTACCGACGACAGAATGACCCGTTTCTGGATCACCCTGGATGAGGCGGTGGAACTGGTCATCAAGGCCTTTTATTACATGGAGGGCGGCGAGATCTTCGTGCCCAGAATTCCCAGCATGCGCATCACCGATCTGGCCCGCGCCATTGCCCCGGACTGCAAGGTGGAGATCATCGGCATCAGGCCGGGCGAGAAACTCCATGAGGCCCTGACCGGCGAGGATGAGGGCAGAAACACCATCAGCTATAAGGGCATGTACGTGATCCTGCCCAACATGAGCTGGTGGAAGAGTAAGAATTACAAGGACGGGGAGAAACTGCCGGAAAACTTCGTCTACACCAGCGATACCAATGATGCCTGGCTGGGCGTGGATGAGTTGCACCGCATCGTCTACGGCGAGGAGAAATCCTCTTCCCCGAAAACATACATTAAGGCCGTGGCCTGATGGGGCTTTCCATGGAAAAAGACGCGGGGAAAATCCCTTTTATCCCTTACGGCCGCCAGCAGGTCGATGAGGATGATATCCAGGCGGTGGCCGAGGTGCTGCGCTCCGACTGGCTCACCACCGGGCCGCAGGTCGGCCGCTTTGAAGAGGCGGTGGCAACCTTTGCCGGCGCTCGCTACGGGGTGGCGGTCAGCAGCGGCACCGCAGCCCTGCACGCCGCCATGCAGGCCATAGGTATCGGCCCCGGAGATGAGGTGATTGTGCCGGCCATTACCTTTGTCGCCACGGCCAACTGCGTGGTATATCAGGGCGGCACCCCTGTTTTCGCCGATGTGGAGCAGGCGACCCTGCTCATCGATCCGGATGAGGTGCGGCGGAGGATCACTGCCAAAACCAGGGCCATTATCGCTGTCGATTATGCCGGCCAGCCCTGTGATTATGACCGCCTGCGGCAGATCGCCGACGAGCACCATCTCTATCTGGTGTCTGACAGCTGCCACAGCCTCGGGGCGGAGTACCGGGGCCGACGGGTGGCGGAAATCGCCGATCTCACCGTGTTTAGTTTTCATCCGGTAAAGCATATCACCACCGGCGAAGGCGGCATGGTGGTGACCGATCAGACGGAGCTAGCGGCAAAGATGAAACATTTCCGCAATCACGGTATCAGCACGGACCATCGCCAGCGGGAGACCCTGGGCACCTGGTCCTATGAGATGACCGAGCTGGGCTTTAATTACCGGATCTCGGACATCGCCTGCGCCCTGGGACTGAGTCAGCTGAAAAAGCTGCCTGCCTGGCTTGCCAGGCGGCGTGAAATCGCCGCTCTTTACCGTACAGCCCTGCAGAATTTTTCCGGTGTTCAGCCACTGCGGGTAGCAGACGATGTGCTGCATGCCTTCCATCTTTACGTTGTGCGGTTTGCAGAACAGATTGACCGGGCCGCGGTGTTCCAGAAGATGCGGGCGGCAGATATCGGAGTCAATGTTCATTACCTGCCCATTTATCTCCATCCTTATTACCAACAGAGATTCAGTCAAAATGAGGTTCAGCGGCCGGAGGCGGAAGCAGCCTATGAGCAGATCCTCTCCCTGCCCATGTATGCGCATTTAACCAATGACGATGTCATGCGTGTCGTCAGCACCCTGCGGCAGGCAGTGGCGAGTTCCTGCTGATGTCAGGTGATCTCAGCGGTCAGCGGCTCATTATTCGGGCGGATGCGGATAGCCGCATGGGCACCGGTCATGTAATGCGTTGTCTGGCACTGGCCCAGGCCTGGCAGGAACAGGGGGGCAGTGTGCTTCTGGCTGGTCTGATCATGGGCGACAGTTTAAAGGAACGGCTGGTGCGGCAGCAGGTTGAGCTGCATGACCTGGGTGGCGGCGGGCAGGCTTGTGATGATATGAGCTGGCTGACTGATCTGCAGAAACAGCAGAGCAAAGAGGATGAATGGCGTTGGCTGGTGCTGGACGGCTATCACTTTGAGTGCGACTACCAGCGGCGCTTGCGCCGGGCCGGCATGAAACTGCTGGTCATTGATGATTACGCCCATCTGCCCCAATATGACGCGGATCTGCTGCTCAACCAGAATGCGGGCAGTGAAAGGCTGAACTATAAGGTGCCGCAGAAGACGATGCTTCTGCGGGGCAGCAGGTACGCCCTGCTGCGCAGGGAATTCCGGGACCTGCGCCGCGGGGAAAAGGCTGATCCTGCCGGGCAGGCCGGACACATCCTGATCACTCTGGGCGGAGCTGATCCGGACAATGTGACCCTGAAGGTTATCGAGAGTCTGCAGCAGTTGGAGCTGCCGGCAATGCAGGCAAAAATCATTGTTGGACCGGCAAATCCCCATCTGGCGTTCCTGCAGGAAAGTATGCAGCATTCCGGGCTGCAGGCCGAGCTGCTCACCGGCGTTCATGACATGGTGCCGCTGATGCAATGGGCCGATGTGGCGATCACGGCAGGGGGCAGTACCTGCTGGGAGTTGGCTTATCTGGGCGTTCCCTCGTTGGTCATCACCTTGGCAGACAATCAGCGCGGTGTGGCGGAAATAATGGCCGCAGCAGGCGCAGGCCTTGATTGCGGTTGGCACCATGAGCTGCAACCGCACACCTTGACCCGCTTAATCAAAGAGTTATGCGGGGACCAGCGGCAGAGAGTGGCCATGAGCCGGGCCGGCCGTTCTCTGGTGGATGGCCAGGGGGCAGTGAGAGTGGTGGAATGCATGATGTATTTCCCCTTCACCTTCCGCCCGGCAGAGCAGGAAGATTGCCGGCAGGTATTTGACTGGGCCAATGATCCGGTTATCCGCCAAGCCTCGTTTCACAGCCGCGGGATAGGCTGGCAGGAGCATGAGCAGTGGTTTGAGCGGACACTTGCAGATCGCAATACCCATTTCTGGATCATCATGCTCCATGGCCATCGGCCGGCCGGTCAGGTGCGTTTTGTCAAAAGCGGCGAGGAGGCGGTCATTTCCATCAGTCTGGGGGTGGGTTACCGCAATGCCGGTCTCGGCAGCAGGGCGATCCAAATGGCCTGCCGCAGGCTCTTTGCCATGGGAGGTATCTCCCAAGTCAGCGCCCTGGTTAAAAAGGAAAATGCGCAGTCGGTAAAGAGCTTTACCCGGGCAGGATTTGAGCGGATTTCCGAGGAAGTGGTGCATGGTGTGCCCACCCTGAAAATGACCCTGAGGGATATGCGAGAATGAAACAGCATCTACAGATAAAGAACCGGAAGATCGGGGCCGGCCAGCCTGTCTATATCGTGGCGGAAATGTCCGCCAACCATCACCAGGACTTTGACCAGGCGGCGGCGATCATCAAGGCCGCCAAAGAAGCCGGGGCGGATGCAGTCAAGCTGCAGACCTATACCCCTGATACCCTGACCCTTGACTGTGATCATGACTGCTTCCGCATCAAGGGCACCATCTGGGAAGGGAAAAATCTCTATCAGCTCTACGGCGAGGCCTATACCCCCTGGGAATGGCAGCCGGAGCTGATGAATATCGCCCATTCCCTGGGGCTTGATTTCTTTTCAACCCCTTTTGACGCCACGGCGGTGGATTTTCTGGAAGAGATGGGGGTCGGGATGCATAAGGTTGCCTCCTTTGAACTGGTTGACCTGCCGTTGCTCAAAAAAATCGGCGCAACCGGCAAACCGGTGATCATGTCCACCGGCATGGCCACTCTGGCGGAGATCGATGAGGCGGTCAGCACCCTGCGTCAGTTCGGCACCAGTGAGCTGGTCCTGCTCAAGTGCACCAGCGCCTATCCTGCTCCCCCAGAGGAGATGAATCTGCGCACCATCCCGCAACTGGCCGGGACATTCGGAGTGCCGGCCGGTTTGTCCGATCACAGCATGGGGATTGCGGCGCCTGTTGCCGCTGTTGCTTTGGGGGCCTGTCTCATTGAAAAGCATCTGACCCTTTGCCGGGCTGATGGCGGGCCTGACAGCGCCTTTTCTCTGGAGCCTGACGAATTCAGGACAATGGTTACCGCGGTGCGCCAGACGGAAATGGCCCTGGGTGGCGTGAATTTTGAGCCCACGGAAAAAGAGAAGAAAAGCCGGATATTCCGCCGGTCGCTTTTTGTGGTGCAGGAAATGCGGGCAGGCCAGGAATTCACCATGCAGAATACCGCCTCCATCAGGCCGGGACATGGCCTGCATCCGCGATATCTGGATATGGTGATCGGTCGCAGGGCGGCGGTTGATATCCCCCGGGGAACCCCGCTTTCATGGGAACTGGTGGGGGAGGTGAAAAAATGAAGGTGGCGATTATCCCGGCCCGGGGCGGCAGCAAAAGGATTGTCGGCAAGAACATAAAACCGTTTATGGGCAAGCCGGTTATCGCCTATTCCATCGAGGCGGCCAGGCATTCGAGTCTGTTTGACCGCATCATCGTCTCAACCGATGCGGAGGAGATCGCCGCCGTAGCCCGGGAGTTCGGGGCGGAAACACCGTTTATCCGGCCGGCGGCGCTGGCCGACGACTTTGCCACCACCGCGGTGGTGGTTGAGCACGCCGTGCGATGGCTGCAGGAGCAGAACGATCCTGTTCGTTACGTCTGCTGTATCTACGCCACGGCGCCGTTTATCCGGCCAGCGGATCTTCGGGCGGCTTATGAGCTGCTGGTTGGCCGCGGGGTCTCCTCGGTCTTTCCGGTGACCAGTTATCCAAGTTCGATTTTCCGGGCCCTGAAAATTGCAGGGGACGGCCATCTGGTCATGATGTGGCCGGAGCATGAGCTGACCCGCTCCAATGATCTGCCGGAGGCGTACCACGATGCAGGGCAGTTCTACTGGCTGGATGCGGCGGCTTTCATGAGAAACAGCAGGATGTATGGCGAGGACGCCCTGCCCGTCATTCTGCCCCGGCACTTGGTGCAGGATATCGATACCCCGGAGGACTGGCTCTTGGCTGAATTGATGTATGAAGCACTGGCGCGGCGCGGCGCAGGAGAAGGAGAGAGGTAATGGCAGATTTCAGGACTGAGCAGGAAGCCTTCTGGGCCGGGGAATTCGGTTCGCAGTACATCAACCGCAACCCCACCGACTTTGAGCTGGCCTCACGGCTCGCCATGTTCGCCAGGATCATCGACCGCACCAAAGGCGTCCGGTCGCTCATCGAACTGGGAGCAAATATCGGCAATAATCTCAGGGTGCTTGATCAACTGCTTTCCGGTGCTGAGCTTGCCGCCGTGGAGATCAATCAGGACGCGGTGGACGTGCTCAGGCAATGGGGCAGGACCGAGGTGTATCATCATTCCATCCTCGATTTCCGAACGGACCGGCAATATGACCTGAGCCTGATTTGCGGCGTGCTCATTCATATGAACCCGCAGGTGCTGCCCCAGGTTTATGACCTGCTGTATCAGTTGTCAAAGCGTTATATCTTTCTGGCGGAATACTATAACCCCACGCCGGTGGAAATACCCTATCGCGGCCACAGTGGGAAACTCTTCAAAAGGGATTTCGCCGGCGAGATGCTGGACAGGTTCAGCGACCTGCGGCTGCTTGATTACGGCTTTATCTACCATCGGGACAATAATTTCCCCCTGGATGATCTGACCTGGTTTCTGCTGGAGAGGAAATGAATAATGTGGAGAAAAAAATGAGCGCGTCCGATCAGGAATTTTTCAAGGCAAATTTCGCCCTGCTGAAATTACATTACCCCCAGCTGTGGCAAAGGTTTCGGGAAAATCCGCCCCAGCCCGTTGGCGAGATCGTTTTCTCCCCGCAGGGAAGCCCAAATCTTTTGGTGCGGAATGCCGACGGCAAGGCCTTTACCTTGCATCAGGAAAATGATCCAGCGGCCGAGATTCCGCAATTCCTTAAGCTGGTCCCCCCTGGTTCCACCGGGTTTGTGGTTTTTTTGGGGATGGGTCTGGGCTATGCCCCCCTGGCCTTGCTGCAGGAGCGGCCCAATATCAACCGGTTGGTAATTTTAGAGCTGGATGAAGGAGTATTCTGGCAGGCCTTGCAAGCTATGGATCTGGCTGCGCTGATCAAAAATCCCAGGGTGACTTTGCTGGTTGGAGCTCATCCTGATATTGCCAAAAATCTTGGCGGTTTCATGGCCGCGCTCACCATGGAGTCGATTTATACCCTGGAACATTTTGCCGTTTTCGGGCTTGATCGGGATGGCTACCGCAAATTGAAGGATGATTTTTTCCAGTTTGCCAATACCATGAATATCGGCGGCAGTACCGTGACGGCTTACGGGAAAACTTTTGTGGCAAATCGTTTCCGGCAGCTCTCCGGTATTGGGCACGACTATTTTCTTGATTCGCTCCAGGGCGCCTTTGCCGGGGTTCCCGCCATCTTGGTGGCCGGCGGACCGTCCCTCAACAAAAATATCCACCTTTTGCCCCAGGCCAAAGGCCTGGCAGTCATTATCGCGGTGGATGCCGCCATCCCCCCCCTGCTGGTCCAGGGCGTCAAACCGGATTTTGTGGGTTCCATCGATATGCAGCCCCTTACCTATGAAAAATATGGCGCTCACGCCAGTGACCTTGCCGAGGTATCTCTTGTCTGTGCGCCTTGGGTAACCCCGAAAGTGTCCAAGTATGTAAATGTGGAACGGGTCTTTTGGCTGTTTTCGCAAAACAATATGGAGAAATGGCTGCACAACCGGTTGGGGGGGCGGCTGACTTTTCCCGGAGCCGGCACCGTGGCTCAGCTCAATCTCTATGCCGCGATTCTTCTGGGGTGTTCGCCGATTATTTTCGTCGGCCAGGATTTTGCCTTCAGCGATGATCGGAGTCATGCCGAAAATATCGTCTTGTCCGGTCAACAAAAGGTACAGAAAATGCTGGCCGCAAAAAAGGAGTTGCATTATGTCCCCGGCACCCTGGGCGGCACCGTGGCCACCGACCGTTCCTTTCTGAGCATGAAAAAAACCGTTGAGGATACCATCCGGTCCAACCCCAATACGTACATCAATGCCACCGAGGGTGGAGCCCATATCGAAGGCGCACGGGTGATGCCCCTGCAGGAGGTGCTGGCCGAATTCTGCCGGCCCGGGTCAGCGACGGTCGCCATGCGGATCGCAGAAAAGCTGGGGCAAGCGAGGCCGCCCGATATGGCAGCCGTGGTCAAGGAATTCAGGGCAACTCTCCAGCGCGGTCAGGTTCAGTTGAAGTATATTAGCCAGTCCGATGAACTGGGCGGCCGGATTCTCGTGGACGTCACCAAGTTGGAGCGCCGGGCCGCTCTGTTTACCCGCTTTGATCGTCTGCCAAAGGAGTTGCAAAAGCGGCTGCGGAAAAACGACGAACTCCATGGGAAGATAGATAGGGATCAGATCTGGAGCTTGTTGCAGGATGTGACCACCGAGGGACTGCGGGACACGGAGCGGATGAAGGTGGCAATTGAGCAGCTTGAGGGCGATCCCGCCCGATATCTGCTTTGGCTGCGGAAAAGCCTGGAGCGGTTGATGGAGATCAACAAGGTCAGGCGCCGGGTGCTGGCCGATTTTCTGGCAAAAATTTCCCAAACCATCGAGAACTTCGAGTCCGAACAGGCCCTTTTGCGGCAAGACCGCTCTTCTTATGAAAGCAGCCTGGCTCTTGCCCGGCTGTACATGGCAAACGGGGATATCCGTCTGGCTCGTCCGGTGCTTGAAGAAATGCTGTCCGATCAACATGACTCGGCGGAAATTCACTTTTTACTCGGCAAGATCGCTGCCCTGCAGGTGGATTTTGCCGCCGCGGATCGCTTCTTTGCCGAGGCCCAACGCCTGTCTCCCTTGCTGGAGGCGGAAATTGACGTCTTCCGCCACGAATGCGCCGCCGAGTATCTGACTTTTTACAAGGACAACCTGACGGGTAGAAAAATGTTGCTGAAGGGGTTGCGGTATGACTGCCGGCACGAAGGTGTACGAAAACAGATCATGGTAGCGGTGGCTCAAGACCTGGCCCTGATGTCCGCCGCCCTGGCGCACGTCAATGGCCTGCAAGATGACCCTGTCCAGGCCGCCGGTTCCAAGGAAGCCGCCGATCTGGCGCGATTCTGGCACGAAAACCTGCGCAGCAACCCCAACCTGGCCGCCTTGCTCACTACCCAACAGGCGGCGGCCATCCATTTTAGCCAGGGACAGCTTCTGTTCGGCCAGGGGGATTTCAGCGGCGCCTTGGCCGGTTATCAAGAGGCGGCCGCCCTGACTCCCCAGGACGCCCTTATCCAGGTGGCCATCTTTGAAGCCGCCTTTAACCTCGGCCGTTTTGATCTCGGAACCACAGCCCTGACCAGGGCGGTGGACCTGGATCACTCCCTGGCCAGACACTGGGAGGAGCTCGGCGATTTGCTCCTGGCCTCGCAACAACCCGCCGATGCCCTGGCCGCCTATGAACAGTGTTTCGCTAACCAGCCGGAACAGTTCCATCTGCTGAAAAAGATCGGCGATTGCTACCTCGCCCTGGAGCAGCTGGAGGCGGCGCGGGAGGCATACCGGTTTTATCAGCAAAAGGCCCTGGCTGCCGGGGCAAATCCTGTGGAATGACCCGCCCCTAAAAAAAATTTAAGCTTTTTTCGGTGCCGCCGATACGTTTGATGAATAATAAAAAAAATAGGCATGGGGTCAGTTTAAACCAAAAAACCTTCACCAAATACTCTCAGGAGGTGATAACGGCACGGGACACATATGTTCAGCAGCAGCACGGTTGGATTTTTTAAGCATCGGGAGAATGGATTCTCCCGGACCAAATAATATCATGGAGGAATGACTATGTCTTTACGTATTAATACCAATATCGCGGCCTTAACCGCTCACAAAAACATGATCAAAAACGACAACAGCCTCTCTGCATCGTTGGAGAAGTTGTCGTCAGGATTAAGAATCAACAAGGCCGCTGATGATGCTTCCGGCATGGCCATCGCCGATTCTCTGAAGTCCCAGGCCCTCGGCCTCGGCCAAGCCGTTCGTAACGCCAACGATGGTATTAACATCGTGCAGACCGCGGACGGCGCCTTGGAAGAATCCATCAATATCGTCAACACCATTAAAACCAAGTCGATTCAATCGGCCCAGGACGGCCAGACCACAGAATCCCGTAAAGCCATCCAGGCCGACATCAGCAAACTGATGGAAGAGCTGGATACCATTGCCAAGACCACGGCCTTCAACGGCCAGAAGCTTTTGTCTGGTAACTTTATGAATAAGAAGTTCCAGGTTGGCGCCTATTCCGGTGAAACCGTTAATATCTCCATTGGTTCCGCCGAGTCTACCAAGGTGGGCCATGTCTCCACCAGCGATTTGACCTTTGCCGGTGAAGGTGTTACCCAGTTGAGTCTGTACAGCAACGTGCAGAACAAGTCCTACTCGTTGAACGCCATTGAGGTCAAGTATGACAATAACCCGGAGCACGGCATCGCCGCGGTGGCCAATGCCATCAATAAGCTGAGCGATGTCCTGGGCATAACCGCCAAGGCCAGCGTCACCTCCACCACAGCCGGCAGTGTTGCGGCCGGTACCACCGATGCCTCCTTCGCCATCAACGGCGTCAATATCGGTGAGGTGGCAGTGGCGGATGGCGACTCCACCGGTGCCCTGGTGGCCGCCATCAACGGCAAGACCTCACAGCACGGGGTTTACGCTGCAGTGGGTTCTGATGGTACACTGACCCTGACCGCGAACGACGGCCGGGCCATCAAGGTTACCCAGGACGCCAATACCGACGCAATCCTAGGCGGCACCGACATGTCCACCCTGGGTAAGATCCAGATGACTCAGATCGGCACCGGTGCCATCACGGTTAGCGACAAGAATGCGGTGGCCGGAGTTACCGTGTCCACTGCGGACGGTTCGATCAAGGTCACAGGTGCTGGGGCCAGTGCTGAGGCATCTGTGCTTACCGCCGGTTCGGTCCTGGCCTCGGGCACGGTATTGGGCTCGGGCACGGTATTGCAGGGGACATTCACGGTGACGGTTGATACTACCGCTACCACCAAGGATGGTACTGTTATTGCCGCCGGTTCGGTCCTGGCCAGCGGCTCACTGATTGGTTCTGGCACCACATTGACCGGAAAAGTCACCGTGGGAGTAGATCTCGTGACAGATTCTACTGCCGACGATACTATGTTGGCGGTCGGGTCTTTCTTGTCCTCGGGCAGTTCATTCACCTCCGGGACAGTCTTTGACGGCGATGTCACCGCGTTTCTCTCTGGCGATGGTGCCGGGGCTGTCGTGTTCAGAGACGGCCAGACCTTTATCAGCGGTGGTGGCACAGCCTCGGTCAAGGCCGGGGGCATGACCCTGACCGCCGGCGCGACGGTGGGTTCTGGCTCCACTATAGTAGAGGATTCGATTCTGACTGCTGGTTCCATTATTCATGGTGATGATCTTGCAACCAAAGGGAAGACAACCCTGGATGCCGACATGGCTGCCAACGTCGGTTTCAGTGCCCAAAATGACAGCATTTTGACCACGGGGTCGGTATTGGCCGATGGCGCAATGACCGTCAAGGGGACGGTTACCGGCGATATGACCCTGACCGCTGGTTCCACCATTGAAGATGAGTCATTGATCGCCAATGGCTCCACGATTTCCGCCGACGATACCATGGCGTTGATGGACGATGAAATCGTGGGCCCCAAAGATATGGTGCTGGCCAAGGATACGGTCATTGCTTCAGGAAGCATCCTGAAGGCCGGGACCGTTCTGACCGTTGATGTCCAGGAGATGAGCGATGCTGGGCTGAGTGGCGGAGTCCTTTTCGAAAAAGGCACCACCTTGTCCAGGGATATCATTACCTTCGGTACCACCACCTTGACGGAAGATATGACCATCAAGAGTGGTTCGATGCTCAAGGAAGGAACCACCCTTGGGGATGGCTTTGCGGCCAAATCCGAGAACGCGGAGTCCATCACCTCCGGGGCCAAGGCCTATCGGCTGTCCGATGTAGATGTCACGACCCAGGAAGGGGCGCAGATCGCCATCTCGGTGGCTGATGCGGCCTTGAAGAACCTGGATAAGGTGCGGAGTGATCTCGGTTCTGTCCAGAACCAGTTGACCTCGACCATTTCCAACCTGTCGGTCACCAAGGTTAACGTAACGGCGGCGGAATCGTCCATCCGCGACGTTGACTTTGCCGAGGAATCTGCAAACTTCTCCAAGATGCAGATTCTGAGCCAGGCAGGCACCTTTGCCATGGCCCAGGCCAACGCAAGCTCCCAGAACGTTCTGAGCCTGCTGCAGTAACAGCGGCTAGTGCGTCAGCCTTGACGGCTGCAGCCTGATGGTTCAAACAGGCTGAGAGGTGAAGATAAATCTTAACAGGGTAACGGTCCTTAGCGGCTGTTACCCTTTTTTTTGCCGCACCGCAGATCATGCAGGCCGAAAGCCGGATTGGTGATGGCGAGTGGTGCCATGGCCAAGAGAACCATGACAAGAAATATCTTAAGTTTTCCGCGCTGATGACGATAAAGTAATTATGAGTAAAAATTTGTGCGCGGATCAAAATGGATGAATCCGTAGAAAGTATTTCTTCACTATAGAGTTCACAGAGATAAGAGAGAAAATTTTTTTATTACAGTCGGTTAGCTCTACGGGCTTTGTGCTCTCCGTGTGAATTTTCAACTTTTACAATTTCATCAAAATGAAATGTGGCCGAAAATTCCTGAGATCAGCGGGATTCTTTCTTTCGACCGGGGTGAGTGACGGATATGGCCGGGACAATCAGTACATTGGGCATCGGGTCGAGCATTGATCTGCAGGGCATGCTCGAACAGCTGCGGGAAATTGACCAGCAGGTCGTTGACACAAAAAAAGACACGATCAAGGGGTTCCAGAATCAGCTGGCGGAATTCACCACTGTCAACAATAAGCTGCTGACCTTGAAAAGCTCGGCCCTGAATCTTTCCCTGTCCAGTAACTTTCTGGGCCGGGGTGTGGCCAGTTCCGACGAAACCGTGGCCACGGCCACGGTGGTTGATGGCGTGGCGGAACAGAGTTTCCAGCTTGATGTGACCCGCCTTGCCGCCAAAAGTTCCTGGCTGTCCGCCTCAGGTGCGGCCACCGCCGACACCAGTGTCTATGTGCCGGTGAGCGTTCAATCGACAACCGGTGTGGCTGACAGCGGCACAACGCTGGTTGCCCATGCCGGAGAATCCATGGTCATCGACTTTGGCGAGAGTGATCAGATCATCCTGAATGTGGCCGGGGATATGACCATGGATGATCTGGTGACGGCCATCAATACCCATGTGGATAATGTGGGCGCCGGTGATAACGGACGGCTGGTAACCGCGGAAACCTATGATGCGGGAGGGGAGACATTCCTGCGCATCAGAAGCGATCTGGCTGCCGGCACGGGGGAGAGCAACCGGGTGGCGGTTAACGAGGATTTTGCCGCTGTCGACTTTGCCGCGCCTGATACCACTTTTTCCTTCCAGGTCGGCGCGGGTGATCCTGTTGCCATTACCGTTGCGGCCGATACGACCCTGACCGGGCTTGCCGCGCTCATTAATGATGCTGCGGATAATCCCGGGGTCACGGCAACGTTGATCAACGACGGTGATGCCGCCACTCCCTACCGTCTGAGCCTGCAGTCGCACACCATCGGCGAGGATGGGCGCATCACTTTTCTGACCCAGTTGGCCGATATGGCCCTGGCTGAGCAGCAGGGGGCCGGAGGGGCATCGCTCAATTCCCAGTTTGCCGTGGACGGCATTAATTACCAGCGCAAGACGAACTCTTTTTCCGATGTTCTTGCCGGGGTGACCATCACCCTGGCGGGTGACGGCACAAGCACCATCACCGTCAGCAATAATAATGCAAGCGTCAAAGACATGATTAAGGGACTGGTTACCGCATACAATGACGCGGTCCAGGAAGTGCGGACAAATTCTTCCTATGACGCCGAGACAGGCGAATTCGGCAGTCTGTTCGGCACAACGCTGCGCGATCTGCCTAATACGTTGAGTAACCTCATGACTGCAACGTTCAATGGTGACTCAACCGGCACGGTCACCACACTTTTTGATTTGGGCCTGGAATTTAACCGGGATGGAACCATATCACTCAATGAAGAGACTGTTGATGCCGCCCTGGCGGACAATCCCGATGCGGTAAGCGCTTTTTTTCTCGGCGATTCGGACCGGGACATGCAAGGCTTTGCCGATATGGTCAATGAGCAGATGCGGACCATGACGAGTAGCCAGGGGCAGATTGATGGGGAGAAGCAGTCGGCCCAGGACAGGATCACGGAGATTGAAGCAAAGGTTGCGTCGGAAAACGCGCGGCTGGACAAAAAATATGAATTAATGACTAAACAATTTATTGAATTAGACCGATATATGAATCAGATGACATCACTGTCAAACTATCTGGGAAGCCAGTTTGACAGCATCTCAAATGCCTGGGGCGGTAGTGGCGGAAGCAACTAGCCCCGATCGTATTTATTTTATACAAGGAGAAAGCAATGAATTCAACACAGGCCTGCCTCGCCTACCGTCATTCCGGAGTCAAGGCAAAAATTCATCCCGTAAAGCTGATTGCCATGATGTATGAAAGAGTCCTTGTTCACCTGCAGATGGCGGAAGAGGGCGTTATGGAGAAGAAGCCGCAGAAGCGGGGGGAACATTTAGGCAAGGCCATCGCCATCATCACGGAGCTCTATGCCTCGGTGAAGGAGGGGGACGATTCCGATGGCGCGGTGTTTCTGCGCGGACTCTACGGCGCCATCCTGGTGGAATTACCCAAGGTGTCCGTATCCGGCGATGTGGAGATTCTGCAGCAGACGAGAAAGTATATCGAGCGGCTGAAAGAGATCTGGGAACAGACGGCATTGAAGGAAATGCAGGAAGAGCTGGGGTCGCGAAAAAATGAAAACGTTGAATCCCCGGCCATCTTTGAAAAAAAGGAGAGCGTTGCGGCAAGAGCTGCAGTTTCCCCTGGCGTATCTTTTTCGATTTAGGAGCCGTTACGAAATAACCGTTGAATTTCCAGCCCCTTCGCTACGGGCTCTTATGCCGGTCACTTAATTGCAAGGTAACAGTTGTTTTATGACAACGGCTTAGCTATGATGAATCAAAGAGTTTACCAGGAACCGCAGCAGCTGGCCAACCAGCTTTTTGATCTGATGGCTGAATTTGCCTCAATCCAGCAGGACCATGCCGCTTGTCTGGCGGAAAACAGGTTGAAAAACCTGATGAGCTGGAGACAGCAGCGGGAGCAGGCCTTCAGGCGGCTCAGGCAGGTGCTTGACCGGGTTGCCGGCCTTGCCGATTGCGATGAGGCGGTTCGGCAACGGTTATTAAATGAGCTGGGCAGGATTCTGGAAAATGAAAAGCAGCTTGTGGAATTGGCCGGGGCGCAGCGTAATAGATTACAGGGAAGTCTGCGTGTCATGCGCAAAGGGAAACAGGCCCTGAAAGGCTACAGTGTCTATCAGGGCGGAAGCCCCGGGCCGAGATATTTAAGCAACAAAGGTTGACTGAGGTAGGGCTCGCCCTGAACCGGGGTCAATTTTTACCATCATTTGCAAGCGGAGGTTGTCATGGATGTCAATATCGCTACGGATATGAAGGGCGCTAATGTGTCGGTGGTGCCGACTAATGTTGAGCGTGAGGATGCGGTAAAGCCTCCTGTTCAACCGGTCCCTCAAAGCAGTGAAAGTGATACGGTCAAGCTCAATAACCAGACCCGGCAGGGCAAGTCAGCCCAGGAAGATGCAGGCGGCCAGGGAAAGCTCTCCCAGAAGGAGCTGCAAGATGCTGTTGAGGAAATCCAGCAGCGTTTTCAATCCATGGGCAGCAGTTTTAAGTTTGGTCTTTATAAGAATCGCGAGACGGATAGTATTGTCGCCCAGCTGCGTGACAAAAAGACAGACGAGATCATCAAGCAGTTTCCCTCTGATGAGGTCCTCAAACTGCGGGAGAAACTTCAGGATCTCGTCGGCCTGCTCTTTGACGAAAAAGTCTGAGTAGCCCCCTTATTTATTTCCTAAAAAAAACAGCGGCGATTTCCCGGATCGTCAGTGCCGTCGTGCGCCCTGCACCGTCAGCCCCTGTGCCCTTCTTGCCTTTTTCACCATATTTTTTCCCTTGACAATTGGCCATTCCCCATTTATATAGAACTCTCGGAAATGAATAACGGTTCATTATCTGTTAGAGAGGACATATTCTGACTGTAACTTTATTAAAGGAGACGGAATCAAATGGCAAAATTAGTTGCGCCGCATGGTGGGAAAGGTCTTGTTTGCGCACTGCTGCATGGCAGTGAGCTGGCTGCTGAGAAAGATAAAGCCGCTAAGCTGAAAAAAGTTCAAGTGAGCGCCCGCGCCAAAGGCGACCTGATCATGATGGGTATCGGTGGTTTCAGCCCTCTCTCAGGTTTCATGACCAAAGCTGATTGGAAAGGCGTTTGCGAAAAAATGCAGATGGCTGACGGCACCTTCTGGCCCGTACCGATCACCCTTGATATCTCCAAGGCTGATGCCGATGCCATCAAGGTAGGCGAAGAGATCGCTCTGGAGCGTAACGGCGAGATCATGGCCACCATGAAAGTCACCGAAAAATTTGAAATGACCGACGCTGACAAGAGATTTGAAAGCGAGAAGGTTTTCAAGGGCAAAGGCGAAGACAGTGCTGACGACAAATTCTGGAAAGTTGCCATGGAAGATCATCCAGGCGTCCAGATGGTTATGGCTCAGAAAGAAGTCAACATCGCCGGTCCTGTGCGTGTTATGTCCCAGGGTGCTTATCCCGTTGAATACAAAGGTGTTTATCTGACCCCTGCTGAGACCCGCGCCATGTTCGAGGAAAGAGGCTGGGCCAACGTTGCCGCTCTGCAGCTCCGTAACCCGATGCATCGTTCCCACGAGTATCTGGCCAAGATCGCCATCGAGGTATGTGACGGCGTGCTGATCCATTCCCTGATCGGCAACCTGAAACCCGGTGATATTCCTGCCGAAGTTCGCGTCAAAGCCATCGAGACCCTGTGTGATCATCATTTTGTAAAAGACAACGTCATCCAGGCCGGTTACCCGCTGGATATGCGCTATGCCGGTCCCCGTGAAGGTCTGCTCCATGCTACCTTCCGCCAGAACTATGGCGTCAACAACATGCTGATCGGCCGTGACCACGCTGGCGTTGGTGACTTCTACGGTCTGTTCGAGGCTCAGGAGATTTTTGACACCATTCCGAAAACCGGCGATGCGGGCAAAGATCTGCAGTGCAAACCGATGAAAATCGACTGGACCTTCTACTGCTCCAAATGCGATGGCATGGCTTCTCTGCGTACCTGCCCGCATGACAAAGCTAGCCGCGTTATCCTCTCCGGAACCAAACTGCGTAAAGCTCTGTCCGAGGGCGCCGCGGTTCCTGATCATTTCGGCCGTGAAGAGGTTCTCGTGCTCCTGCGTGAATACTATCAAGGCCTTACCACGAAGGTTGAGGTCAAGATGCAGAAGGCCGCTTCCGGTGCCGCAATGTAATTAACAATTACATTTTTAGGCTCTGGTAAATAAAAAAAGGAGGTGCTGCAAAGCACCTCCTTTTTTATTTGTTTGTTACTTGGAGCCGCTGAACGATGGCTTGACTGACGCCAGGTTTATTGAGGAGCAGTTACGAAATAACATGGCCATTTTTTCAATTTCGTTACGGCTCCTTATACCCCTCAAAGGGTTACTGAAAAGAGTGCCGTTCCGGGCATTTTTCCGGCCATGTTATTTTTTTACAACGGCTTAAGTGAAATCAAGGCACCATCCGCGGAAAGATTGATTTTCCCTTCCCTGGCGAGCCAGCCGATGGCACAGAAGACCATGGCGTTGGAGTTTTTGCGGCCCATAATCGCCTTGACCAGCTTTTCTGTCGCCATCTCGCCATGCTGGCTGAGATGCTCGAAAATTTCGCCGGCCACAAAGCCCATCCTGTCGACAAGGGCAAACTCTCCCTGGTCAGTGAAAGGAGATTTCACCGTTTTTGTTTCTTTATTATTTTTGCTGCTGCCCAGCCGCGAAACAGTCTCTTCCACCTTCTTTTTTATTTTTTTGCCGGTTTGTTCCGCCTGGAATGTGGAGCGGGCAATAACCTTGCCCACTTCCTGGCCGGCATGAATTAATTTGTTTTCGGCTGCTGCATCGCTTTTCGTCTCTTTTTTTTCACTCATTTGGACTCCTCCATGCTAGAAAAATCATCAGAACTTCCAGGTTATATGGTAATACTCTAGCGGAACTGATTTTATTGTCAAGCGACTTGAAATGGCTCTTAAAGATTGTATGGTGCAGCAATAAAACCTGAAAAATGACAGAGGATCTGCAGATGAAAATAATTGATGTCGGGTTGGGTAAGAGGTCGTACCCGATCATGGTGGCGGCCGGATTGCTCGGGGAAATCGGCCAGGATTTGCGGCAGCGGGCGGTGGCCAAGCGCTATGTGGTGATCGCCGATGACCGGGTGGCCGGGCTCTACGGCAAGACACTGATCGAGTCTTTGACAGGGCAGGGAATCAGCTGTGATCTGCTTGTTTTTCCCCGCGGTGAAGCCAGCAAGAACATGACAACCATTGCCCGCTTGGCCAGCTCCCTGGCCCAGCTCGGGGTTGACCGCAAGGATTGCCTGATTGCCCTGGGGGGCGGAGTCACCGGCGATATCACCGGTTTTGTCGCCGCCATCTACATGCGGGGTATTGCCTTTGTCCAGGTGCCGACCACATTGTTGGCCCAGGTTGACAGCTCGGTGGGAGGCAAGACCGGTGTTGATATTCCTGAAGGCAAGAATCTGGTCGGCGCATTTTATCAGCCGCACGCCGTTTATATCGACAGTCGGGTTCTCACCTCGCTTCCCGCGGGTGAGCTGTTAAACGGCCTGGCGGAGGTGATCAAGTATGGCGTCATCTATGACCGGGATTTTTTTGATTTTCTGGCGGCCAACCGGGAGCAGATCCTGCAGCTGCATCGGCCGGTCATCGAGGAGGTGATTGTCCGCTGCTGCCAGATCAAGGCTGCCGTGGTGGCCGCGGATGAGAAGGAGGCGGACCTGCGCCGCATCCTCAATTACGGTCATACCCTGGGTCATGCCGTGGAGGCGGCGTCGGATTTCTCCATAGCCCATGGCATGGCCGTGGCTATGGGCATGGTGGCCGCCAATAAGCTGGCGCAGGGCAAGGCCCTTCTTTTGGCACCTGAGGCGGAACGGATCAGCCAGGTGATTGCCGGCTTCGGGCTGCCGGTGGCGATTCCGGGGGAGCTTGACCACGACCTGATGAAATCATTTTTAAAGACCGACAAGAAGGCGGTGGCAGGCCGGCCCTTTTTCGTCCTGCCCACCCGCATCGGCCAAGTGACCATTACCGATGATGTGGCGGAGGAACTGATTGATCAGGCATTGGAGTGAGGAGTAAGGAGTGAGAAGTGAGGAGTAAGAAGGGAGAAGGGAGAAGGGAGAAGAAGAGGTTGCCTTGATTCCATGGAATTTGAAGAAATATTTTCTCCTCACTCCTTACTCCTCACTTTTCACTTCAGTCACACCGCGCAGCGGAAGCCGATGATGTTTGACCAGGTGTCAGGTTCCAGCAGGCGGGCCGCCATGGTAATGGCGGCTTTGGAGGTCCAGCAGCCTCCCTTGAGCACATAAACAGGGGGCGTGCGGTTGCTGACAGGCCGGGATGGCGTGTGCACCGATGCCGTCCATTCAAAGACGTTGCCCAGCAGATCATAGAGCCCAAATGGACTCATAGAGGGTTTGCCATGGCGGATAACCGGGGTGGTGTCGCCGGTAAGCGCTGCTTCAGTATTGGCCAGTTCCCCCTGCCATTCATTTCCCCAGGGAAAGAGAAGGCCTGCCGGGCCACGGGCCGCAGCTTCCCATTCGTCCTCGCCGGGCAGTCTTTTGCCGGCCCAGGCGGCAAAGGCCAAGGCGTCATGGCGGCTCACCTGCACCACCGGATGGTTCCCCTTGTTTTCCAGGGAGGTGCCCGGGCCCGCAGGATGACGCCAGTTTGCCCCCCGTGTCCTCTGCGAACTGGTGCCGCGGTTGATGGATAATACGATCCGGCCGGTATCCGGGTCGATTCTGCTGCTGACCCGTCCTTCCACCACATTGCCGAAGCCGGCCCGCTCGGCATCGGTTTCATAGCCGGTTTCGCGGACAAAAAAATCAAAGAGATCGTTGGTCACCGGCAGCTGAGCGATGTAAAAACTTTGGAGAAAGATCTTCCGGGCCGGCCGTTCATTATAAGCCGGCTGATCACGTCCCGTCGGGTAGTAGCCGGCGGGTATCTTGATAAATTTCGGCATGAATCGCTCAAGGATCTGGGCGATGTAATCATCATGGCTTTCCGTCAGGGTTTCCGGCGGGGAGGCCAGGGCCTCATCCGGTTCAATGTAGTGACTGAGATCCAGCGGGCGGGCAGTATCTCGCTGCCCAGCATCTGTTGCCCCCATCTCGCCAACCGTGGTGGTTTCCTCTTCATCAATAATCTCGGTTTCCTGTTCCAGGACCTCGGCCTCATCGAGCAGCTCAACCTCTTCATCTGCAAGCCATTCATCAACAGCCGGCTCGGCTTCAGCGCCGCCGGGCAGCTCCGTGCCTGTGTCCGTTCCCGTGCCGGCCAACTCGCCCCCGGCCAGGCCGTCATCCGGTCCGCTCGCAATGTCGTCGGCAATCTCTGTTTCCTGTTCGATGATCTCCGTCTCGTCGAGCAGTTCAACCTCTTCGTTATCAAGAAGTTCCAGGGCAGCCGGCTCGGCTTCAGCGCCGCCGTGCAGCTCCGTGCCTGTGTCCGTTCCCGTGCCCGCCAGCCCGGCCCCGGCCAGTCCGTCAGCCGGCCCGGCCATTATGTCGTCGGCAATCTCGGGTTCCTGTTCCTGGACCTCGGCCTCGTCGAGCAGCTCAACCTCTTCGTTATCAAGGAGATTCAGGGCAGCCAGTCCGTCTTCAGTTCCGCCGGGCAGCTCAGCGCCTGTGTCCGTTCCCGTGCCGTCCAGCCCGTTTCCGTCCAGTCCGTCATTCGGTCCGCCCTCAATGTCGTCGGCAATCTCAGTTTCCTGTTCGATTATCTCCGTCTCATCGAGCAGTTCAACCTCTTCGTTATCAAGGAGTTCCAGGGCAGCCGGCCCGGCTTCAGTTTCGCCGGGCAGCTCAGTGCCTGTGTCCGTTCCCGTGCCGGCCAGCCCGGCCCCGTCCAGTCCGTCATTCGGCCCGGCCATTATGTCGTCGGCAATCTCGGGTTCCTGTTCCGGGACCTCGGCCTCGTCGAGCAGCTCAAAATCTTCATCTGCAAGGCATTCATCAACAGTAGGCCCGTCTTCAGCGCCGCCGGGCAGCTCGGTGCCTGTGTCCGTTCCCGTGCCGGCCAACTCGCCCCCGGCCAGTCCGTCAGCCGGACCGGCCATTATGTCGTCGGCAATCTCAGGTTCCTGTTCCGGGACCTCGGCCTCATCGAGCAGCTCAAAATCTTCATCTGCAAGCCATTCATCAACAGCCGGCTCGCCTTCATTGCCTCCGGGCAGCTCAGCGCCTGTGTCTATTCCCGTGCCGGCCAACTCGCCCCCGTCCAGTCCGTCAGCCGGACTGCTCGCAATGTCGTCGGTTATCTCTATTTCCTGTTCGATGATCTCCGTCTCATCGAGCAGTTCAACCTCTTCGTTATCAAGGAGTTCCAGGGCAGCCGGTTCGACTTCATTGCCTCCGACCACCTCAGCGCTTGTGTCCGTTCCCGTGCCCGCCGTCTCTCCCCCGGCCAGACCGGCGGAAGCCGCGCTTCCCCCCCCATCTGCAGCCGTCACCGTTTCAGCACTGGCTGCCCCGTCCACCGGAGTGTCTGCGGCAGCATCCCCGATTTCCGTGCCAAGGGCTAAATGCCGCGGGGCATCACCCATGCCGGCGGCCCTGGCGATCATCTCTCTGGTCTTGTCGATTTCCTTGAGCAGCGAGGCGGCTTCTTGGCGGCCGTCGCCCTGCATGACGCTGTCAAGAATGCCGCGCATCAGGGTGAGAATGTCCTTGGGGGCGAGGGCGCCGCTCAGTCCCAGCTTCTGCAAAAGGTCGTCTTTATGTTCCTCGGAGATGGTGAAAACGTTATCGCGGCTGATGATCAGGCCTTCCGGATTTTTCCCCTGTCTGGCCAGGTTTTTCAGGTCCTTGTTTATGGAGGATTTGAGGCTGCTCAGGTTTTTCTTTTTCTGGTGAATTTCAGCAGGATCATCAACCTCCCACAATTGCCTGATGAGATCCTCGGCAGGGATGGAGTCGATCTCCGCCAGTCTTTCGTCAGTGGGGCAATAGGAGTGGATGAGGCTGAGGAGACGGCCCTTGAGGGTGGCGGGATTGGGCCGGAGGTCGGCGAGGGCTGCAGAAATGCCCTGATGTGTGATTAATGCCATGATATGTCCCGCGGCCTGGAATGATCTGCGGCGCTGTTTGTTTAGCTGAAGTTGCCGGGAGATGCCGGTACGGCAAAGCGATCCGTGATTTTTCTCCTTTCAGCATACAGAAGGGCAGGGGAAAAATCTATATTTTGCTTTTCTAACGGATAGTCGCTACAATAAATTGCGTTCCCGTTGTTATCATTACTTTTTCCGGCAGGAGCCGCATGAAATGACATCTTTGGTAATAGTCGAATCAGAGGCAAAGGCAAAGGCTCTCGCTGAGCAGTCCGGCGGCGCGCATGAAACATTGCTGCTGCGCTCGGCACCCATGAAGGTCGGCCATCAGCCCAACGCCCCCAGATTATACACCGGTGAAACGGGATTTCAGTTTGTGCCCACGGAAGCGGAAAGGGACTTTGCCAGGGACCTGTTGACCAATCTGTACAAGGATATTTATGTGGCCCTGGAGAGTGATCAGCAGGGAGAGTACTGGAGCTGGATGCTGAGCAAATTCGTTTTTGCCGCTTCCAAGGGGAAAAAAGGGGTCAGGCGGGTTCATGTCTCAGGTTTTGGGCAGGAGGAGCTGGCGGAGGCATTCCGGCTGGTTGAGCCGGTGCAGGACAGAGCGGCTGCGGCATTTTATATCCGCGCTCTTTTTAACAGCTGCCTGTTGCGCCATCTGCACCGCCTGCTCGGTACCGTGCATGGTCCGGGCGGGCTGCCGCTGAATTTTGCCGCACTCACCGTCCTTTTCCTGCTGGAAGAAAGGGAAGCGGAAGCCGAGGCCTTTGCCCCTCCGGCGAAATGGCAGATTGCCGCCCGGCTGTCAACCCCGGCCGGGGCTGTCAAGGTGAGGCTGCAGGAGGCCTATGGAATAACGGATGACGGCTTGTTCCGAGATCAGGGCGAGGTGAAAAAGGCCCTGGCCCTTTTTGCCGGGCGGCCCTTGGCGGTCAAAGATGTGGCGGGGTCTGATTTTACCATGGAACCACCCATGCCGTACCGTCTCGCCGAGTTGCTCCATGACGGTTATATCCATCTCGGCATGGGGCCGGCAAAGGTGTTGCAGGCCCTGCAGAGGTTCCATGCCGGGCTCCCCCTTGATGGCAAACAGACCGGCCTCATTTCCGCGCCTTTTGCCGTGATCCCCTTGCACCATCAGGTCACCTTGTCCCGCATCAGAAAAGAGGTGGCAACCATTTTTGGCAGCGGGGAACTGATTGAACGGCAGCCAGCCGGCCATGTCATTCTTCCCCTGCTTCCCGGCCTTACGGGCGATCATCTGGCGGATATCCTGCCCGCCGATGAGCGGCAGCTGTATGATTTGATCCGGAAGCGGGCCCTGGCCAGTCAGATGCCCGAGGCTGCCGGCCGCAATCTGGTGCTGGAATGTACTGCGGGGGGTTGCCTGTTCCAGGGGCGGGGCCCCTTGCTGACGCAAAAAGGTTTTCTCAAGGCATTTGCCAAAGGCTATGATCCTTACCTGTTGCCGGACTGTCCCCTGCAGGATTTACAGGCCGGCCGGGAACTCACCGTGGAGCAGGTCATCCCGGAACAGTGCACCGGCGTCACGGCGGAATACTATACCTTTGATTCTCTCTGTGAGGATCTCGCCGAGTTTTCCCTGCCCCTGGAGTCGGTTCTGATCCATATCCTGCAGGAGATGCTTGATAAGAAATACCTTGCCCTTGATGCCAGAGGCGGCTTGCATATCGAGGCCAATACCGGCAAGGTGGTGGCCACCCTGAATCGGGCCTTTCCGGCCATGAAGGGCATCAGCCTTTCCGCCTATTTTGAGCAGACGGTGGGTGAGGTGGTCAGCGGCCGCAAATCCCTTGACTTCGCGCTGAAACAGTTTGATCAGAACTTCGTCATGCATGGGGTGCCCCTGGTCAGAATCCAGGTTCCCAGGGCAGTCCCGGTCCGGGAGAATAAATCAAAGAACATCATTAAAAGCCCTGAGCCGGAGAGACTCAGGCCGGCGACGGCTGCCGCCCAGCAGGACCAGGCGGCGAAAGCTGCCGCGGAAACAGGAGCCCCAGCCATGGAAGCAGGGGAGGGGACGGTTGAATCACCCGGGCAGGCGGAGCCGATGGCGGCGGCTGCGGCGCTGGCTGCCGACCAGCCGCGGGAAGAGGCGGAGGATGTGGGGAGCGCCAAGGGGGAAATCAGCGCAGACGTTCCGGGCCGGGAGGAGGTTGCCGGGCCTGCTGATATGGTTGCGCGAGCAAACGCGGAAACCTTTGATCGCTTGAACGTTGAAGGGGAAACGGTTGCCGCGCCGGCTGTGGAAGCTGTGGCAAGCGACCTGCCGGAGATTCAGGAGGCTGCGCCGGAGACTGTTTTTGAGGAGACGCTGCCGGCTGCGGAAGAGAGCCCGCTGCCGGCTGCCGGGCGTCTACCGGCCGATGCGGCCCTTGCTGCGCTGCCACCGGCTGAGGCCCAGCCGGGGCGATCCTGCCCGGATTGCGGCAGACCGCTCATGTTGAAAAGTGATCGTTTCGGCAGATACTTGGTCTGTGCGGGTTATCCGGACTGCCGTCACGCTGAATCCTGTGAGAGCGGGCCGCAGAAAATGGATCTGCCCTGTCCGCTCTGCGGAAGGCAATCCCTGGTCGTCAAACGGACCCCCACCGGCAAAAAGCTCTATGTCTGCCCCGGAGAGGGGTGCGAATTCATGGCCTGGTCCCGGCCTCATGCCGTAACCTGTCCGGGCTGCGGTTCCCCCTTTCTGGTGGAGAAAAAGACGGCAGCGGGCGGGACGGTGCTCCTGTGTCCCCGGGCCGGCTGCAGTTACCGGCAGACCCTTGGCGGTGAGCGGATGGAGGGCGCGGACGCCGAAGCCCCGCCGCTTGCCAGGAAAAAGATCCTGGTGCGCCGCCCAACAGGCAGCAGCGGCGGCCCCGCCAGAAAAAAGGTGCTGGTCCGCAGGAAAAAAGGCTAGTTCAAGCGGTCAGCAGAAAGAGATTGCCCTTGATCCATTTGTTTTTTTCTTTGCGCAGATTGACCCTGTGGCGGCAATACACCTTGAAATCACAGTTGTCCGCCAGGGCATTGATGTAGCTTTCGGCCTGGGCGTAACGTCCGGTGGTCTGCAGACAGTAATCCGCCGCGCATATCTCGGTGGAAAAAAGAAAAGAGGCATGGCTTCGCGCCTTTTTCCTGATCAGCCCGAAAACCGGCGTGAGGTCGGCGAGATAGATGAAAACATCGGCAGCGAGAAAGAAGTCGAATGTCTCTGCCGTGTTATCTAAAAACGAGAGAATATCGTTTTCGTCCAGGGCCGTATAAACTTCCTTTTCCCGCGCCTTGGCCAGCATTTTTCCCGACAGGTCGATTCCGGTAAAATGAGCCACGCAGTCTTTGAAGGCAACTCCTGATAATCCGGTCCCGCATCCCATGTCCAGGCCATGGGCAAAAAAAGTCTCTCCGGCATGTTCATCCATCACCAGCCGCAGCTGGGCGGGGATGGTACATGCCAGTCTGGTCAGCATGGCGTCGTCAAAATGGCCGGAGAACTGGTCGAAAAGTTCCCTGGCATAGCCCAGAGGGCAGGTGGAGGTGGTCTTGCCCTCCTGAGCCTCCAGCATATGCTGGGCTGATTCACTGGCAGGACTCAGTTCAAGCACCTTGCGATAGCTGGCCAGGGCCTGGTCTTTGCGCCCCATCTGCTGGTAGAGTCCGGCCAGATACTTGTGGGCGGAAAGATAACAGGGGTCAAGGGCGATGACCTTGGCAAAGGAGCTGATGGCCAGCTCCGGAGCAGCCATCTCCTTGAGCAGGACGCCGAGATTATAGTGGGTGTCCGTATCATCCGGGGTGAGGGACAGCACTTTTTCATAATACCCTTTTGCCTCTTCCAGATACCCCATCTTTTTCATGGTCAGGGCCAGGTTGAAAAAGATATCGGGATCTTCGGGATTGATTGTTCCTGCCTGCAGGTAGGAGAGGGCTGCCTGGGCAAAGTTGCCTTGGGAGAAATGGCGAACACCCAGGTTGTAATGGTAGCTGGCCAGCTCGGGTGAGGGGGTGGGGACTTGGGTGAAACGGGTAAGGTCGGGCATTGCTTCCTCCTGTTGCCGGGAAAGCCAACCGAGCTGAAAGTGCATGCGAAAGTCGCCCGGCCAGATTGCCGGTAATGGGCCTGGTTTTTACTCCGCCCCTTGTTTCATCTCCCTGCTAATGCAGGGTATCCATATAGGCGGTGAGCTGGGCCGCCAGATCGGTGTTGTCAATCAGCAGGGAAACTTCATGGTTATAGGCCAGGGCGGAATGGCTCAGGTTGTGGCTGCCGATAAATGAATAGCGCCGGTCAATGACCACCATCTTGGCATGGGTGGTGGTGTCCGGCGAGTCAAAGACAACAGGGATGTTGTTTTTGCGGAGTTTCCGGGCAACACTCTCGTTTGCCTTGTTGAGGGATTCATCATAGCCGGAATTTTCCAGGACCAGCCGGACCGCGACCCCTTTTTTCCGGGCAGCGATAAGCTCTTTGAGCAGTAAGGCCGGTTTGTTGCCGGGGGAGGCGGTTGCCTTGAAAAGAAACATGGTCATGTCAATGGAATGCTCAGCCGTTTTAAGGTAATCAACCAGGGTGGGGAAGTATTTGCCGTCCGTCAGGACAATGATATCGCCGGGTGCGGTGGAGATTTTTTGGTGAACAGTGACGGCGCTCGGGCTGTTTTCCCGGGGAAAGCCGGTGTCGAGGGCGAGGTAGGGTTTGATCGCTTCAAGGGATTTTTCCCCGATATCGGCCACCTCAACCAGCTCGTCCAGGCTGTGGAAAGGCCCGTGGCTCCGGCGATAGGCGACAATGGCCTGGGCGCGTTTTTCCCCGATATAGGGGAGTTCCTGCAGCTGCTGCACGGATGCGGTGTTGAGGTTGATCCGGCCGGTCAGCGCTGGGGCTGTCTCCGGCCGGATGGCCAGCAGCAGCAAAATAAACAGCAGGCCGCAGATCTTTATGATAAAGGTGTCTTTCATGTTGGCTTGAGCGGCTTTCTGCTTGCCGCCGGGTCTTTCTTATCACCCTATACCCGGAACCCGAAACTCTCAAGCCAAAACGCCAAACCGTTGTGACAAAATACTATCGCGGCATATGGGGCCGTAACGAAATACCCAAAATGAAGGGGTATTTCGTTACGACGGCTCCTGAACTATTTTTTCGGCCACCAGTCCACCCCGAGGCGGGAGATGACATTAAAGCCGCCGCCCAGCACCAGGCTGTTTTTGCGGCCGAGGCTGTCCAGAAAGACCTGTATTTCATAGGAGCGCGTGCCGGCATCGCAGATGATGATCAGGGTTTTGTCTCCGGGCAGCTCGTTATGGCGCCGGCGTATCTCGTTATAGGGAATGCCCAGCCACAGCTCGGCGAATTTCTGGGCAAAAGGCTCAACCTCTTTGGGATGGCGGAGGTCCAGGGCAAGCCAGTCCGGCCGGGAGCTGGGCGCGGCAATCCAGTCAAGGAAATCCTGGATGGCCACGTTGCGCTGCCGGCCGCAGGCCATGTTGTCCGCCACATTGGCCGCGGCGTTCAGCGCGTCGATAGCCGTGGCAAAGGGCGGGGCATAGGCCATTTCCAGCAGGCTGAAGTCGTCGATGGTGCCCCCCTTGCCGATCAGGGCTGCGGCGGCATTGATCCGGGCCAGCACCGCATCGTTGGCGGCGCCGAAGGCCTGGACCCCCAGCACCCGGCGGCTCTTGCGGTCAAAAACGAGCTGCATGGGCATTTTCGACTCGGTGGGGAAAAAATGGGCCCGGTCGGAAGGGGCGGAGATGGAGGCATCCGCCTCAAAGCCCTCGGCGCGGGCGGTTTCCAGGCTGAGGCCGGTGGCGCCGATGCAGCTTTCAAAGGCCTTCATGACAAAGCTTCCCACAACGCCGTTGAAGGTGGAGTGGATACCGGCCAGGTTGTCTCCCACCACCCGGCCCTCGCGGTTGGCCAGGGAGCCCATGGGGGCGAAGAATTTCTTGCCGGTGATCAGATTGGTGGTCTCGATGCAGTCCCCGGCGGCATAGATGTCGGGATCCGAGGTCTGCAGGCGGTTGTTGACCACGATGCCAAGCGGCGAAACGAGCAGGCCGGCCTCTTTGGCCAGCTGGGTCCTGGGACGGACCCCGGCGGACATGACCACGATATCGGTGTCGATGGTGCGCTTGGGGGTCACCACCCGGCAGGCCTTGCCGTTGCCGTCAGCCTCAATGGACAGGGCTCCTTCGCCGGTGTAGATCTGCACCCCGTGCTTCTGCATGTGGTGCTGCAGCATGGCGGCAAAGGGGGCGTCGATGATGCGCGGCAGGACCTGGGGCATGAATTCAATGACCGATGTTTCCGCGCCCCAGAGATCGGCAAAGGCCTCGGCCATTTCCAGGCCGATGGCGCCGCCGCCGATGACCACGGCCCTGCCCACCTCGCCCCTGGCCAGCCGGCTTTTGATGGCAATGGCCTTGTGCAGATCGCTGATGGTGTACACCCCGTCAAGATCCGCCCCTGGAATGGGCAGGACAAAGGGCTGGCTGCCGGTGGCAATGACCAGTTTGTCATAGGGAACGGAATCCCTGGCACCGCTTACCACGTTTTCAACTTCCACGCATTTCTTCTGCCGGTCAATGGCCAGGGCCCGGGTTTGGGTACGCACCTTGACGCCCTTGGCATCCTGAAAGAATGTGGCATCCCGGGTCATGTGAAAGCTGGTTTTGCGCAGCTCCTCCTCATCACTGACATCCCCGGACACGTAGTAGGGAATGCCGCAGCCGCCATAGGATATGAGGCTGTCCTGGTCAAGGATCGTGATATCCGCTTCGGGCAGGAGCCGCTTACAGTGACATGCGGCCTTTGGTCCTGCGGCAACACCGCCTATGATGACAATTTTTTTACCCATGTTCTTTCTCCCCCGGCAAGTTGAATTTTTCAAGACTTCATAAATATGGCAGTTAGTTATCTTTGTAGTAAGTACCGCAACTTAAATCGAAATGACTTCAGTGTCAATGCGGTGGTTTTTAAATTTTAGGAAATACTTAAATTCCTGCTTGACAAGGGTGGCGTCTGGTCGTATATATGGACATATGCACATAACTATAGCGCGTTATTTTTCAGATAAAAGGAAAAAAGAGGCCAATTATGAAAAAAGATCAGGTCTTTGCCGCCCAGACGGGGAAAAGTCCCGCTGATTTTGCAACGTCTCTGGGGGTGGTCTTGCAAAAGAACGGATTCATCATCAACAATGAGTCCACCATGAACATGGCGCAGGCATTTCAGGCCCACGGTGCCGAGGTTGCTCCGGGTTTTGATCTGCACATGATTCAGATCTGCAAGCCGGATAAGGCGGCAAAAAGTCTGGGCGCCAACCCGGAAAGGGCAATACTCATGCCGAAATTCGTGATGGTTTTCAGCCGGGAAGGCAAAACCCAGATCCGTTTTCTCCGTTACAGCGAAGAGCAGATCCGCGGCGTGGTGGCAGATGACGTCTTTCCTGGCTCTCTGGCCCAAACCTACGATAAGATCAGATCAATGATTGATGAGGCCAAATGATTGCGGATTGGGGATTTGCCGCTGGATCCGTCTCTTCAATCCGCAATCCGCAATCAAATAACTGTCATGTGGAACTTTCTGATCAAAATCAATAAAAATCTGGTCACCGCCATCCCGGTAATGATGATTGCCGGCTTCATTCTCGGCATAAGCGTTGACCAGTCTCTGCTTGCACAGCTCAAGTCGCTGATCGTGCCCTTTACCTTCCTGATGGTCTACCCCATGATGGTGACGCTGAACATCAAGCATCTGCAGGAGGGGATCAAAAATGTCAAGCTGCAGTTGCTGACCCAGGTCATCAATTTCTGTTTCATCCCTTTTCTGGCTTATGGGCTGGGCCGCTGCTTTTTCGCGGATCAGCCCTATATGGCTCTGGGCTTGCTGCTTGCCTCCCTGTTGCCCACCAGCGGCATGACCATTTCCTGGACAGGTTTTGCCAAGGGCAATCTGGGGGCGGCCATCAATATGACCGTCCTCGGCCTCACCCTCGGTTCCCTGGCCACGCCGTTTTATGTCCAGTTTCTTCTGGGGGCCAAGGTGGACGTGGATATTTATCTGGTAATCAAGCAGATTATCGTCATTGTTTTTCTTCCCATGCTCCTCGGCTACGCCACCAGGCAGTCCCTGCTGAAAAAATACGGCATGCCGAAGTTCAAGAAGGACATTGTTCCCCTTTTTCCTGCCCTGTCCACCCTTGGGGTGCTGGGAATCGTTTTTGTGGCCATTGCCCTGAAGTCAAAGCAGATTTATGCAAATCCCGCTATCATCGGCGCCATTTTTGTGCCCTTACTGATTATCTATTCAGTGAATTATCTGGTGAGCACACTGGTCGGCAGGCTGTTTTTCAAGCGGGGAGACGCCATTGCCCTGGTGTACGGCACGGTGATGCGCAATCTGTCCATTGCCCTGGCCATTGCCATTAATGCCTTTGGCGCCCAGGGGGCCAATGCCGCCCTGGTGATTGCCATTTCGTATATCATTCAGGTACAGTCTGCCGCATGGTATGTCAAATTTACCGATATTATTTTTGGACCGCCTCCTGAGGAGGCATCAGCGTAATCAACAAGGAGAGTATTATGAAAAATTTAAAAATCGCCGTACCAACCAACAATCCGGGGGGTATGGCTGCCACCCGTTCTGATCATTTCGGTCACTGTGACCTGTTTACCGTCATTGATCTGCAGGACGGCAAGATTGCCGGAGTGGATACCTTTGCCAATGTGGAACATGGTGCCGGCGGCTGTATGGCGCCGGTGAATCTGCTGAAGGAGCGCAATGTGGACGCCCTGGTGGTGGGCGGCATCGGCATGCGCCCCCTGCAGGGTTTCAACGAGGTGGGTATTGATGTCTATTTCGCCTCGCGCGAGGAATATCAGGACGTGCTGACGGTTGTTGAAGGATTCCTCGGCAACAGGTTGACCGTCATGCAGCCCCAGCAGGCCTGTAAGGGGGGGGCGGACTGCCATCACTGATTTGTTTGAGCTTCGGCGAGGTTACCATCGATGGCTTCGTAACAACTAAAAAAAATTACCACAGAGAGCGCAAAGCCCACAAAATGGCACAAAAATTGTTTCTCTGCGCTCTCTGTGGTGAAAAAAGATTTTCTGCCCCCAGGGGGAAATACCAGGACAGCCAGAATTCACCATTCAGAAACCGGAATAACTAATTTTTAGAAACCTGCTGTTTTATTGCGCAGGCACAATTCCGACTGAATGGCGAATTCTGATGAGGTCATGGTTTAATTTTCTTCCTCTATTTCCCCCTCCCACCGCAGGTCGGAAACCCTGGTCAGGTGCTGCTGGACTTCAGGTGAATCTTCCTGAAAAACCAAGGCGGCGCCGGTCACCAGGGCCTCCGCCACCTTCTGTCTGGCCCTGGTGAGTATCCGTTGCACGGTGCCACGGGAAATTCCCATTTTCTGACCAGCCTGTTCCTGGGTCAACCCCTCCATATCGCAGAGTTTTAATGTCTCCAGTTCATCGCGCAGCAGGTCGATCTTGCGCAGCTTGGTCATGGGGATACGTGCCGGCTTGAAAGCGCGGCCGCAGAGTCTTCCTTCACATAAGCGTTTTTTCTTTGGGCGTGACACGTTGTTATTACAATAAAAAATAGAGTTGAGAAAAGTGGCGGTCCAATTATTTCATATAAACATCATACCGGGAAATTTATCTAAAAATAACATACTAATGCTTAATAACCGACCTGACAAAAAAATCATATTTAAAGATAAAGATTTTTTGTTGACAAAAAGTTGCGAGGTGGATAAGTTCGACAAAACTGAATTAGTATTCAGTAATGCGTTTGTTCATTCTGCAGCAGAAAAGTGGAGCGTTAAAGAGGCGCGTCATTAACTGATTAGCTGAGGGTGAGCAGGTTAGGCTTACATATTAACAGATCCTTAGGAGGAAACGAGAAAATGCCAAAGCATGATACGCCCTTATTGGACGAACTCGAGAAAGGACCATGGCCAAGCTTTGTGACTGATCTCAAGCGTCAGGCCGCAACAAAACCGGAATGCTGGGACATTCTGGGCCAGGTGGAGCTGTCTTACAAAGACAGGATCACCCACTGGAAACATGGTGGTATCGTAGGTGTATTCGGATACGGCGGTGGTATCGTCGGCCGCTACTCCGATGTGCCCAAGCAATTCCCTGGCGTTGCACACTTCCATACCGTCCGTGTCAATCAGCCTTCAGGTTTGTATTACAGCACGGAGAATCTGCGGGCCATCTGTAATCTGTGGCAGAAATATGGTTCCGGTATGACCAACATGCACGGTTCAACCGGTGACATGGTACTTCTGGGCACCACAACCCCGAATCTGGAGCCCCTGTTCTACGACCTGACCCATGAGCTGAAGCAGGATCTCGGCGGTTCCGGTTCCAACCTGCGGACACCTTCCTGCTGTCTTGGCAAGTCACGCTGCGAGTGGTCATGCTTCGATACCCAGGCGCTCTGCCATTTCCTGACCAATAAATATCAGGATGAGCTGCATCGTCCCGCTTTCCCCTATAAATTTAAATTCAAGATGTCCGGTTGCCCGAATGACTGCGTAGCCGCGCTTGCCCGCTCCGATTTTGCCGTTATCGGTAACTGGAAAGATGACATCCGCATTGATCAGGCCGCAGTAAAAGGCTATATCAAAGGCGAATTCCCGTCCAATGGCGGCGCTCATGCCGGCCGCGACTGGGGTAAATTCGACATCCAGAAAGAGGTTATCGACCTGTGCCCCACCGGCTGTATGTGGATGGAAGGCGATACGCTGAAAATCGACAATAAGGAATGTACACGCTGCATGCACTGCATCAACGTCATGCCCCGTGCACTCCGTCCCGGTAAAGAGCAAGGTGCCACCATCTGCGTCGGCGCAAAAGCTCCGATCCTCGATGGCGCCCAGTTCGCCACCATGATCTTTCCTTTCGTCAACGTTGATGCCGAGAGTGAATATGAAGAGGTTGTTGAGAAGATCGAGAAGATCTGGGATTGGTGGATGGAAGTCGGCAAGAACCGTGAGCGTGTTGGTGAGACCATTCAGCGCGTTGGTCTGCCCACCTTCCTCAAGGTTATGGAAGTTGAGCCCATTCCGCAGCATGTAAGAGAGCCCCGCTCCAACCCCTATGTTTTCTGGCAATCCGAAGAGGTTGAAGGCGGCTTTGAACGTGATATCAGAGAGTTCCGTAAACGTCACGCACAGTGATAACTACTACTCAGAAATAATTCTTAAGTACTATACTTACTGAAATATAAGGAGGTATACATATGGGTTACAATCCAGATAAACCGATGGAAGATAGAATCACCGATCTTGGCCCCCCACATTATGAGAAGTTTTTACCGCCAGTGATCAAAAAGAATTTCGGTAAATGGCTTTATCATGAGATCACCCAGCCCGGCGTTCTGATGCACAAGAGCGAGACCGGCGATGAGTGCTGGACCGTACGCTGCGGCGCAGCGCGACTGATCAGTATTGACCATATTCGCGAGATCTGCGACATTGCCGACAAGCATTGTGGTGGGTTTGTCCGTTGGACCACCAGGAATAACGTTGAGTTCATGGTTGATGCCAAAGCTAAAGTTCAGCCGCTGATTGACGATCTGAAGAGCCGCGGCAACAAGTTCCCGATCGGTGCAACCGGCGCCAGTGTCTCCGCCATCGTGCACACCCAGGGTTGGGTACATTGCCACACCCCGGCGACAGATGCTTCCGGTGTGGTAAAAGCCGTTATGGATGAACTGTTTGATTACTTCACCAGCATGACTCTGCCGGCCCAGGTGCGTGTAGCTCTGGCCTGCTGTCTGAACATGTGCGGTGCCGTACATGCCTCTGACATCGCTATCCTCGGTATTCACCGCAAACCGCCGATGATTGACCATGACGCCATCTCCGGACTGTGTGAAATTCCCCTGGCGATTTCCGCCTGCCCGCTTGGTGCAATTTCGCCTGCTAAGGCAACCAACAGTGCCGGTGTGGAAGTGAAGACTGTTAAAGTAAAAAATGAACGCTGTATGTTCTGCGGTAACTGTTACACCATGTGCCCGGCTATGCCTCTGGCGGATCCGGAGGGTGACGGTATTGCCATTCTGGTCGGCGGTAAGGTTTCCAACCGTAAATCAATGCCGAAGTTCTCCAAGCTGGTTATTCCTTTCCTGCCCAACACTCCGCCGCGCTGGCCCGAGACTGTTGCCGCAGTAAAGAACATTCTCGATACCTATGCAAAAGACGCCCGCAAGTATGAGCGGGTCGGCGAGTGGGCAGAGAGAATCGGCTGGGAAAAATTCTTTGAAAAAACAGGTATACCTTTTACTATCAAGTCAGTTGATGACTACCGTCTGGCTTACGATACCTGGAGAACTACCACGCAGTTCAAGTTCACCAGCCACATTTAGTAATTGACTGCCTTTCAGCAGTTGAGGTAGTATTCGGGCAGCAGGGCTTTAATAGTTCTGCTGCCCGATGACTGTTGAAAATTGAAAGCTTATACCTGGACCACATACGACAAAAGGAGTAAGTGATATGGCGTTAAGTACAGAAGAATTAAAGGCAGCAATGATTGCGAAGGCTACAAAAGCTCCTAAACCACAGCTGTACATTAAAGATTTTTATGAGTGCGATCCTGATGCCAAACCTCGTAACGTGAAAAACGTAGCCAATGATCTGGTGAAGGAAGGCAAGCTGATGTTCTGGTCAAGCGGCAGCACGACCATGTATGCCCTCCCTTCCAGAATCAAGAACGAGGAAACCAGAGACAAAGCGGAAGAAGACAAATAAATAGTTTTCGCAGTGCCGGTTTTATATTAAAAAAAACGCCTGTTCACCAGAACAGGCGTTTTTTTTGTTTTGATCAACGCCGTTTCAGGCAGAGGCAACAAGCTCATCCGCCTTTTTCATGAAATTCTCCGCATGCCGTGTGTGTTTGTATTTCTCATGGATTGAGGCTACCGTCCGGTAGCAATCCGCCGCTTTCTCCCGTTTGCCTGCATCAAGGTAAACCTGCGCCAGGGTTTCCAGGGTATCGACGGCGCCCTGCGGGTTTCGCATGGCCTGGTACTGGTCCAGGATGTCGAGATACATGTTGATTGCTTGCTCATGTTTGCCGCAATCGGCATGGAGTTTCGCCTTTTTTTTGTCGATGGAGAAAACACTGATGCTGTCGCCCTGATCCTGGCAGATGGAAATGACTCGATCATAGTGCTGCAATGCCTTGTCAAATTCGCGGCGTTCCGCACAGATGTCCCCGAGTTTGTCAGTGGCATTGGCAATGCCGTTGATGTCCTTTTCCTGTTCAAAGCCGATCAGGGCGTTATGAAACATGTTGGCCGCCTGGGCCGCTTCCTTGTTTTTCAGGAACTCAAGAGCATTTTCGTAGTCAAGACGGGCCTGGCTTTTATCTTCCTGTTTCTGTTCCTGATTGTGCAGTCGTAAATCCTTCATTTTCATCTCCCAAATAAGCTCACGGACGGGGTTAAACCAATGTATAAAAATAATATCGCCATCTGGATGTCAGAGACGGCATAAGGAGCAGCAACGAACTCATTATAAAGCAACAAGTTCTTTCTGGCGGCTGCTTATGCGCCAGCAGGGTCTGCCAGCAGGGAAAGGGCTTCCCTGGCGAGCGCACCGACCGTGGTCCGCACGGGCAGGCCCTTTTCATAAATAGTAACTTCTTCCTGGTCATCAACCTGTTTTTCTATCTCTTTTTGCAGTTCCTGGGCCTTGATGCGGCCTAAAAGACGGATTGCATGGGCTCTGGTAACCGGTTCAGGGTTGTTCACATAAGGGAAAACGCTGTAGATAGGGGTGTTTCGCACAACCTCCGGGTTTTTTTCCGCAATGGTGCCCATGGCCCAGAGAACCTGTACTCTGCTTGAGGGGACATTGCGATACATGAGCAAATGGCGGGCAAAGCCGCCGAAGATGTCCGGCCTCGCGGCAATAATGGCACCGATTGTCTCCAGAAGCCCCCAGTGGGTGGAGGCTGAATCCGAGCACGATTCAAACATTCTGTGCAGCAGATCACTGACCGTGCCGGGTTGCCTGGTCGCCAACCTGGCGCAAACCTGGCCGATCACATGGGCAGCGAACCAGCGCTTGTTTTCGTCCGGATCATAGAGCAGCCGCTGCATGAAGCGGATGGTTTTGGCGTCGTCAAAACAGAAATCAACCAGGGCATCAATGTCACCGGCAAAAGTAAGTTGCTCTATTTCCGCCTTATCCGCCTTTTTCTTCTGCCGTTTGGGGTCTCTGGCCGGCTCCATTGGGGGAATAACGAATTTTGCCGTTGGTTGGAGCAGCTGTTCATCGGTCTTCTGCCGGTGATCTTTCAGATTTTTTGAAAGTTCGGCAAAGTCCCGGGTCAGGCGGACAAAGTAGAGCACGCCCGATATCTTGCGGCCGTCAACGTTCTTTAATTCATAAATCTGGTGGGTCTGTTCGTCGTAATTCTCGATGAGGCTGGTGAGATAATCATCATCCGCGGTGAGTTCCCAGGCAAAATCCCAGTTGTCGTTGCAGGCATAAACCAGGCATTCCACCATGGCTGAACCCACATTAAAGCCGGTGGGGTCGGAGGCGTAGACCGCGCCGCATTGGCAGGTGCCGACTTTGAACTCGTTCATTTTCCGTTGCACCGGTTCGCGGGGTTCATCGACCTCCTGACCGCAGAACGGGCACCAGGGTCTGACTCTGATCAAAGGTTTGTTCGCCATGACTTAAGCTTCTTCGTTAAGCGCTTTGATGAAATTGGGATCAACCGGATATCCGAGTCTGGAGGCCTCGGCAATGGCGTTCTTGGCCGCCTGGAAATCCTTGGAGTAGTAATAGGCGACGGCAAGATTGTTGTGGGCCATGGGAAAGTTCGGCTCCAGTTCAACCGCTTTTTTGGCGGCTGTCAGGGCTTCCGCAAAATTGCCTTCCATGATCTGAGCAGTGGCGAGATTGACCCAGGCAAAGGCCAGTTTCGGATCGTGGTGCGTTGCCTTGGTGTAAGCATCAATGGCCTTCTCCTGTTCCCCCCTCTGCTGCATGATGAGACCGATATTGGTATGGGCCTGGGCCGGGTTCGGGGCATGGAGCAGGGCCATTTTGTTGGCCTGCAGCGCCTCGTCGAGTTTGCCGAGTTCGAAGTAGACACCGCCGAGATTGATGTAGGCCTCAGCCGAATGATCATCGATTTCCAGGCATCTTTTCAGTTCCCTGATGGCATCATTGTGCCGCCCGGCTTTGCGGTAAACAAGGGCGAGATGATGATGGGCCATAATGGAATCGGGATGTTCTGTGCATTTCTGCTCCATCTCCGCTATTACCTTGGAGAGGTCTTCATTCAATTGCTTGTCGGACATGGGGAAATCCTTATGGTCATTAATTTTTTGTGCGGAACCGCGCGGCGCAACAACATCCGAAAAGAGGGATAAACGTTGATCCGGGAGCGATTGTGCGCCAGGGGGTGTGGCCTGTATTGTCATTTTTGACGTTTGCTGAATTTAACCATGAATGTAAAGAATTTCAAGTGAATGAGGAAATAAGGGAAAAGAATTGTGCCTATTTTATTGCGCCCTTGACTTTGTGTTTTTTCAGTGGCATGAAACGAGAACGGACAGCGTTTAAAATTAATGCATATTGCCATGGGAAATCGGGGTCGAGTAAGTGAACCATAAAACAGGGCATCCCCGCGGACTGGTCGTTGCCGGTCTCGGAGGAGGATCAGGCAAGAGTGTGGTGTCGGTGGGGCTTGTGGCCCTGCTTGCCGGGATGGGGCACAAGGTGGTCCCTTTTAAAAAGGGGCCGGACTATATTGATGCCGGCTGGCTCAGCCTTGCCGCCGGGCAGCCCTGTTTTAATCTTGACCCGTATCTGATGGACGAGCAGGCCATGCTCGCCTCCTTTGCCGAACATGCCGCGGATAATGATTTTGTCATTGTCGAAGGCAACCGCGGGCTCTATGACGGGGTTGACGCCGGCGGCACTTACAGCACGGCGGAACTTTCCTGCCGCCTCGGTCTGCCCGTGCTGCTGGTGGTGGACTGCACCAAGACTACCCGCACCGTGGCTGCCCTGGTGCTCGGCTGCAAGCTGCTTGACCCCAAGGTCAATATCGCCGGGGTCGTGCTCAATCGCCTCGGCAGTTCCCGGCATGAGCAGATTGTCCGGGAAGCGGTGGAAAAATACACGGGCATCCCGGTGGTGGGCGCCATCCGCCGCATGAAAAAGGACATCTTCCCCATGCGGCATCTGGGGGTGACCCCCTTCCAGGAGTATGACGGTTCGGCGGAGGCGCTGCAGATCTTGGCGGAAACCATTGGAAAAAGCCTCAGTCTGGCCGAGGTGGAGCCGTTGATGGCGGCTCCGGTTATGGCGGCCCGCCAGCAAAGCAGCGTCAGCTCCGGCGGCAGGGCGGTGCGGATCGGGGTCATCCGCGACGCCGCCTTTCAGTTTTATTATCCGGAAAACCTGCTGGCCCTGGAGGGGTGCGGGGCGGAGCTGGTTGAAATCAATTCCATGGTGGAGGAGGAACTGCCGGATATAGACGCCCTGTACATCGGCGGCGGATTTCCGGAAACCAGCGCCCGGCTGCTGGCCGACAATGTGTCCTTCCGGCAGTCCATCAGGCAGCGGGCCCAGCAGGGTCTGCCCATTTACGCCGAATGCGGCGGGCTCATCTATCTGGGCGAGAAAATAACCCTGGATGGGGAGGATTATCCCCTGGTGGGGCTTTTTCCCGTGCATTTCACCCTGGAGAAGAAGCCCCAGGCCCATGGCTATTCGGTACTTGAGGCCCGGCCGGGTAACCCGTTTTATGAGCCGGGGGTGCAGATCAAGGGCCATGAGTTCCGTTACAGCAGGGTGGCGGCCTGGCCCGGCCACCCGGATGTGCTTGGTTTTGACATGAAGCGGGGGGTGGGGTTCAGCGACGGCCGGGACGGCCTTATCCATAAAAATGTCTTGGCCCTCTATACCCATGTACACGCGGTCGGCACCCCGCAGTGGGCGCCGGCTCTGGCGGCAAAGGCCCGGGAGTTTGCCGAAAGCAGGGGAAAGTCATGTTCGCAAGATTAAAAAAAATAATGCTAAGGCCGAATATCGCTATTGATCTCGGCACCGCCAACACCCGTATCTCTGCCTCCGATTTTGGGCAAATCACCGAAGAACCTTCATTGATCCGCCATACCCAACAGGATAGTACAGCGCCTGGTCCAGACAAATACATCACCTATCTCAACAGCAAGCTGGTGTCCATGCCCCTGCGCGGCGGGGTCATTGTGGATATTCAGAATGCGATTTCCTTATTGAAACCGCTGGTGAAGCGCACCCGTAAAGGGTTGCGGCAACCGGTGTCCCTGGCTTGCGCACCAACCGACAGTTCCGAAAAGGAACGAAAACTTCTTGCCGAGGCGGTTCTGCAGGCCGGCGTCTCCAGGGTGGCCATAATTCCTGAGGTCTGGGCCGCGGCCATCGGCGCTGGCATCGATGTGACGCTGCCATACGCCCAGGTGCTTATTGATATCGGCGAGGGAGTTACGGACATGGCGGTCATCCGCGATGGCCGCCTTGTCTTTGCCGCCGCGGTGCGCCTGGCCTGCGCTGACCTGCAGAAAGCGGTGCGCACCGCGATCATCGCCCGGCACAAGGTCTGCCTGTACCCGGCGGAGGTTGAGCGGTTGACCCATGAAATCGCCTCCTTGTCGCAGCCGCAGAGCCTTCCCGGTAAACCCATTACCGTTGCCGGCGTACATATCATGAAAAGGTGTGAAGTGGGAATTGCAGTTAATAACCGGGAAATAGCAAGCGCCCTGGAGCCGGTGGCTGATAAAATTCTGAAAATGATCGATTCAGGTCTGCGGAAACTCCCTGACCGGGTTGCCGGTGAAATAGCGGAGTCGGGAATTTGTCTGACAGGCGGCGGGGCCTGTATCAGGGGGATCGACCGGTTGATCGCGGCAAGAACCAATCTCGATGTCAGGGTTGGGGTTGATCCGCTCCATTCGGTGATCAATGGGGCCATTCAGTCGCTGCAATACTTGCAGGGGAAAAAGTTGTGGTGGCAAGATATTGACTGGCCTGATTTTGCCGATCTTTCGAAAGCTGTTTGACCGCCAGCCGGCGGCCCGCAACTTGTTGATTTGTTTATTGCGCCGATGGTGGCAGGCTTTGCCCGGCAGCTTTTGGTGCATCTGCACGCCGGATAAAAACGAGAAAGGGGATATGTTTGTTGCGGGCATCCGATAACAAATTGCGGCAATTATGAAAAAAATGATTTTCTGGCTCTACGAAAAGCGGGTGTATCTCTGGCTCATTTGCCTGGTGACGGTTATTATTTTTGGGGCCACGGTCTATTTCTACAATGACTGGCTGAATGCCCCGGGCCATGAAAATGCCATTATCCTGCTGCTCTCGTTATGGACATTTTCCGTGCTGACCTTTTATGTCAATGCGGTGGCGGTGACCATGCACAGCCCGAAAGTGGCGAGATACGGCACCTCCGGCAAAGGTTTTCTCATCGTCTTTTTTTCTCTGGTCACCCTGTTCTGCTGCTCAGTGGGCATCTCCATCATGTTTGCTTTATAAGGTAAGAATTCAGGGGGCAGGAGCCAGGAGTCAGGAGCCGGAATGACATGTAATAAAATCAACCATTCTGGATGCTGAATTCTTGACTCCTGAATTCCAGGTTCGCCGGTGTTGTGGCAATTGGCTCGGCCAGGGCAGGGCTCATGGATTTACTGCAGAGAATCCTCCGGGGTTTTCTCGCGCAGGGCCTTCAGCAGTTCATCAATTGATTTTTTGCTCAAGAAACTGTTGAACTGGCTCCGGTAATTGGCCACCAGGCTGACCCCTTCGATAACCACATCATAGATTTTCCAGTCATCTCCCTGCTGTCTGAGCCGGTACTCGATGTCGAACTCAGGGTACTTCTTGCTGTTCACCTGGGTGTATATGGCTGCCACGTTGCCTTTGAGCAATTCCTTGTTGTAGATGACCTTTTCGTCGGAATAGTTCTCAAGCCGCATGACGTAAAAATTGTAGAGCCGCCAGTAGAAGAGCCTGGTGAACTCCTGTTGCTTTTCCTCCGGGATCTCTTTCCAGTATTTGCCGAGGGCCCGTTGCGACATCTCCGCCGCGTCGAAATGGCGGTCGATGATTTTTTTGATAGCCTCCCTTCTCACGGTTAAGTTCTCAGGGGGGCCGCCGACAGGATACGCCTGCAGGGTGTGGAAGACCTCTTCCACCACTCCCTTCATGATGTCCATGGGCGAAGGGGCAACGCCCCAGGCCACCCCTGCCGCAAATACTGTCACAATAATGCAGGCCACCGTACAATAGAATCTGTTGATTTTATTTTTCATTATGATGCATCCTCCTCGCGTGGGATCTGTTATGCAGGTTCATCGTCCCTGTATAGCATTTTACCGCGAATTTTACCGAGCATTTTTTTTGGTGAAGGCCCCCGGGAGATACCGGCGCAATGAAACCACCAGTTTGCCGGCCGCGAGGCGTTCGCCTGCCTGGTCCGGCAGGCGCGCGGGAAGGCGGCCCTTGCCCGGCTGGGTTGCCAGGCAGGTTGCCGGGATTGCTGCAGCCGGAGAAGGGCGCAAGGAAAATTACCGGACAGCCGTCAATGGGTTGCCCTTGTCCCCAGCACCTTGCTCGTGATCATCTGCTTCGTCGCCTCGTCCGGGGCCGGCTCGACCCAGTGAATAAATTCTTCCTTCACCCGGATATAAGCGCCGTTGTCCGCCTTGCATTGATCGCAGATCGATTCCGCCTGGTCGCGGTAAATAATGACCTTGCTTGCCGGGTCGCCGTTTTTGTCCACTGCCGCCATCTTGCGGCAGCCGCAATCAAGCCTGATAACCGCCACGCCGATGCCGTCGGGACTGCCCTCAATGATGCCGGCGATCATTGCCTCTTCGGATTTCTGGACTGCAAGTTTCGCTGAAATTTTTTGCTGTTTTCCTTGTTTTTTATCTTTCATGGGTGCTCCGTTGCCTGGGAAAAAGGATTGCCTAGCTAAATAAGCAGAAATTAAACGATTTCAGTACTCTTTAAAATATTGGGACAGGAAGGTCAATCGCTTAAAAATTGTGTTGACAAATAGAGGGCTATGATTTATTGGAATTACAAATTTATGTAGATTTATTGCATCTAACGAAAAAAATTAAGTTGGTTAGCGCTGGGTTTGAGTGATTTCGCCCAAAAGAATTTTTCTTCTAAAGAGGAGGTAATATTATGTGGGAAATAGTTGTGGATAAAGACAAATGCGTCGGCGATGAAGAGTGTGTAAACGCCTGCCCTGCTCAGGTTTACGAACTGGTTGACGGCAAGGCTGAGCCGGTTAACGCTGACGAATGCCTTGGCTGCGAGACCTGCGTCGAGGTATGTCCCGAAGGTGCCATCACCGTAACCGAGGTATGATGTAGGTTTTGCAGAATATCCTTCCGGTTGATTAGGCCTGTCTTCTTGCCCAAGAAGGTAGGCCTATCTTTTTTTGTGCCTCTGGCCGTAAAAACGGATTATAACAAAGTCCACGTACGTGCTCACTCAATTCAAACCCTCTGTCTCCCGCAAAACTCTTTTGCTTGCCGGTGCTCTTTTCTGGTCGGTGGTCGGTATTTTTCTGCTGGTGCGCGGCGGCAGACTGCTTGCCGCAGGAGACCACTACGTGATGCTGGGGTTGGCGCTGGCCGTGGGCACGGCCAAGGGGTTGCTGATTTTTGAAAAGAGCGCCCGCAAGAATATCAGCCGGATTCTGCTGCGCGGGGACAATTCCTGTCTGGGGGGCGTCTTTTCTTTTAAGGCCTGGGGAGTGATCCTGGCCATGATTTTCCTGGGCCGGTTTCTGCGTACCTCCCACCTGGCCCACCACATTTACGGCTTTGTCATAACCGCCGTGGGCTGGGGGCTGCTGGTGGCCAGCCGGGTCATCTGGCAGGCCTGGGTACGCAAGACATGAACTCCCATTGGGTCGAGATTGACCTTGACGCCCTGCGGTCTAACTGCCTGGTTCTGCAGCATCTGCTCGGCGCCGGGACCAGGATGCTGGCCGTGGTGAAATCAGACGCCTATGGCCATGGCATGATCCCGGTGGCCCGCACCCTCCACCAGCAGGGGGTGCGAGCCTTCGGCGTGGCTGAGGTGCATGAAGGGGTGCTGCTGCGGCAGGCCGGCATCAGCGGAGACATCGTGGTCTTTCTCGGCACGGGCAGAGACTCTCTGCCGGAGGTGGCGCAGCACGGCTTGCAGCCGGTGGTTTTTGACCTGGAGCAGGTGAAGGAAATCTCCCGTTTTGCCAGTGCAGCCGGCAGCCGCCTCGGAATTCATCTCAAGGTGGATACCGGCATGGGCCGGCTGGGAATTCTGCCGGCAGAGGTTGCCGGTTTTGTTTCCTCGCTGCAGGAACAAAAGGGCGTTTATCTTGCCGGGGTGATGAGCCATTTTCCCCTGGCCGATATCCCTGACAGCGAGCCCTGCCGGGAGCAGAACAGGCTTTTTGCCGAGGTTCTCAAGCGCAGCGGAACCGCCGGCCATATCGCCAATTCCGCCGCCCTGCTGCGTTACCCGGATATGCACTGGGATATGGTGCGGCCGGGCATTGCCCTGTATGGCTGTTACGCCGGGGATGGTGACTGGGCCGGCAAGGATGTGCTGCAGCCGGTGATGTCCTTTAAGAGCAGGATCATCCAGGTGAAAGAGGTGCCGGCCGGTACCGGCGTCAGTTACGGCTATACCTTTGTCACCAGCCGGCCGAGCAGGCTGGCGGTCCTGCCGCTGGGTTACAATGACGGTTATCTGCGGGCCCTGTCCAACCGGGCGGAGGTGCTGGTCAGGGGCCAGCGGGCTCCCCAGCGCGGCAGGATATGCATGAACGTCACCATGATCGATGTGACGGATATCCCCGGCGTCTGTGCCGGTGATGAGGTGACCCTGATGGGAGCCCAGCAGGGAGGGCGGATCAGCGCCGAAGAGGTGGCAGGCTGGATGGGCACCATCAATTATGAGGTTCTCTGTCTTTTCGGTAACAGCAACAGCCGGGTCTATCTGGCGGAAAAAAAATAACCGCCCGCCCAGGGGGAGCGAAGGCATCAGCACGCACCGCAACCTAACAGACTACGGACTAAACAACCTAAATAGCTATATGATAAAATCACGTATAAAAAAATTTCTTGATGAGTGCTTCCAGCTCGGCATTAAACAGGGCCTGTGGTCTGATGCGGCCCTGAGCAGCTATGCGGTGGAGGATCCGAAATTTGAGGGCCAGGGGGATTTTGCCACCAATGCGGCCATGGTCATTGCCGGCTGCGAAAAAAAGGCCACGGGCAAAAAAATCAATCCCCGCCAGATTGCCGAGCAGCTGGTAAAGTTGCTGGCCCGGGAAGACACCCTGTTCAGTAAAGTCGAGGTGGCCGGTCCCGGCTTTGTCAACTTTTTCATCAAGGAATCGGTCTGGCAGTCGGTCATTCCGGAGGTGCTGGCCCAGGGGGAGGCCTACGGCCGGGCAGCCGGGAAAAACGGCCAGCGGGTGCTGGTGGAATTTGTCAGCGCCAACCCCACCGGGCCTTTAAGCGTGGGCCATGGCCGGCAGGCGGCCCTGGGCGACGCCATTGCCCGGCTGCTGGCCGCCAGCGGCTATGACGTGGACCGGGAATATTATTATAACGATGCCGGCCGTCAGATGCGGGTGCTGGGCGAATCGACCAGGGCGCGCTATCTGGAGCTGCTCGGTCTGCCCCGCGAGTTTCCGGAAGACGGCTATCAGGGTGAGTATATTCTTGACATTGCCCGGGGACTTGTGGACAAATATGGTGATTCCTTAAAAGATGTTGTTGAGGTCACCCCTTTCAAGGAGGCGGCGGAACGGGCGATCTTTGTGGACATCAACCAGACCTTGACCCGGTTTGACGTGGCCTTTGACAGCTACTATAATGAACACAGCCTGTATGAGAACGGCCTGGTCGACGATGTGGTCTCCTCCCTGCGGGAGCGGGGATTGGTTTATGAGCAGGACGGCGCGGTCTGGTTCAAGACCACCGAGTTCGGCCATGATAAGGACCGGGTGATCATCAAAAGCACCGGCGAGCCCACCTACAGACTGCCTGACATCGCCTATCACCGGGAGAAATTCCGGCGCGGCTATGACTGGCTGGTGGATATCTTCGGCTCGGATCATATCGCCACGGTGCCGGATGTGCTGGCCGGGGTCCGGGCTCTCGGCTATGATGATTCCAAGGTGACGGTCATTCTGCACCAGTTTGTCACCCTGATGCGGGACGGGCAGCAGGTGAAAATGTCCACCCGCAAGGCCAACTTCGTCACCGTGGATGAACTGCTTGATGAGGTGGGGGCTGACGCGACCCGCTTCTTTTTTCTCATGCGCAAGGCGGACAGCCAGCTGGAATTTGATCTGGAACTGGCCAAGAAACAGAGCCAGGAAAACCCGGTCTATTATGTGCAGTACGCCCATGCCCGGCTGGCCAGTATCGACCGGCAGGCCATGGAGAAGGGCGCGCAAAAAGGTGAGCTGGCCACCGCCCCCCTTGCCCTGCTGACCGCGCCGGAAGAGCAGAAGATTTTGAAGGCACTTGCCGCCTATCCCGGCCTGGTGCTTGACTCGGCAAAAGAATTGGCCCCGCATAAGATCGTTTATTACCTGCAGGAGCTGGCCGGCCTTTTTCACAGCTACTATAACCGGCACAAGATCATTTCCGACGACGCGGAGCTTTCCCGGGCCCGTCTCTGGTTCTGTGCCGGGCTGCGCATTGTTTTTCATAACGGCTTGACCCTGCTGGGGATGACTGCTCCCGAGCAGATGTAAGGCATGGCGGTTAAAAGACAGAAAAAAAGGTTATTTGCCTTCCGCATTGAGCTGGGCATCTTCGGCCTGCTGGGGGTGGGGGTGGTCTGCTTCTGCATTTTCCTGTGGATGTTTCTGCTGGGGGTGTGGAGCGGCCAGACCGTGCTGCTGCCATCCAAGCCGGGCAAAGGACCGGATATGCTGACCAGAATGGCCGCGGAACTGTGGCAGCAGGGCAAGGCCACGGTGCAGCAGGGCAAGGCCACAGTGCAGGAGGGATTTCTTCTCTCGCCGGACGCGCAGCTTGATGCGGCAGGGCCGGCCAGGGATGTGACCGGGGCAAACGAGGTAAGTCCGGAAGGGCAGGCTGAGCCGTCATTCTTTTCATTGCAGGTTGGTTCATTCCGCGATAAAAAAAAGGCGCAGCGTGATGTGTTGGGCTGGCAGGCCAAGGGGCAGGAGGCCTTTTTCCTGCCGCCCGAGGAGGGTGCCGATGCCTTCAGGGTCTTTATCGGCAGGTTTGAGAAACTGGCGGAGGCCAATGAGGTCGCCGCCCGCTTGGAAAGCGAAGAAGAGGTGCGGGCCTATGTCACCCTGCTGCCGGCCGCCAAAGTTTCTGCAGTCCCCGCTGAACAATAAAGAATTTCCGGTTGTCTGATTCATTTGTTAAGGATTTGCCGCCTGGTGGCCTGATGCCGCAACCGGGCAGCAGCTGAAAGAGAAAGGATACACCAGTATATGATCCGTAATGCCCGCATGGAGGATGTGAAGGCGATTTATAATCTGCTGCAGCATTTTTCCAACCAAGGTTTGCTCCTGGCGAGATCGTTCAGCTCTCTCTATGATCAGCTGCGTGATTTCCACGTTTTCGTGGAGCCGCGGGGCGAGGGTGAGCGGATAGTCGGGGTGGGCGCCCTGCATATCCTCTGGGAGGATCTGGCGGAAATACGTTCCCTGGCGGTTGACGAAGATTTCCAGCGGCAGGGCATCGGTTCCCGGCTGGTTGCCGCCTGTCTGGCCGAAGCAGAGGCCTTCGGCATCCGCCGGGTGTTCACGTTAACCTATCAGCCGGGATTTTTTGCAAGCCTCGGCTTTACCTCTATCGATAAAAAAGAACTGCCCCATAAAGTTTGGAGCGACTGCATCAATTGCCCCAAATTTCCGGACTGCAATGAAGAAGCAATGATCTGGCAGAAGCAGGGATAAGGAGTTTTCATGATTGGACAGGTTCTGACAAAGTTTTTTGGCAGCAGAAACGACCGGGTGCTGAAGAAGATTCAACCCCTGGTGGAGCGCATAAACAAACTCGAGCCGGAGATGCAGAAGTTGGACGATGCCGGCCTGGCAGCCAAAACCGTGGAGTTTAAAGGCAGGCTGGAAAAGGGGGAGTCCCTTGATGATCTGCTGGTCGAAGCCTTTGCCGTGGCCCGGGAGGGGGCGGTGCGGGTGCTGGGGTTGCGGCCCTATGACGTGCAGCTGGTCGGCGGCATTATTCTGCATCAGGGCAAAATCGCCGAGATGAAGACCGGTGAGGGCAAGACCCTGGTGGCCACCCTGCCGGTTTATCTCAATGCCCTGGCCGGCAAGGGCGTGCATGTGGTCACGGTCAATGATTACCTGGCCCGGCGCGACAGCGAATGGATGGGCGGCATCTACAATTTTCTCGGCCTTTCCACCGGCACCATCCTGCACAGCCTGGATGATGAAGAGCGCAGGGCCGCTTACGCGGCGGATGTCACTTACGGCACCAACAATGAGTTCGGTTTTGACTACCTGCGGGACAACATGAAGTTCAGGCTGGAGGATTACTGCCAGCGCAAGCATTTTTTCGCCATTGTGGACGAGGTGGACAGTATTCTCATCGACGAGGCCCGGACGCCGCTGATCATCTCCGGTCCGTCCGAGATGTCCACGGAACTTTACCATCACGTGAACAAGATCATTCCCCAGTTCAAGAAAGATGAGCATTACGAGGTTGATGAGAAGGCCAGGTCCCTGGCCACCACCGAGGAAGGCGTGGCCCTGGGGGAAAAACTGCTGAACGTGGAAAATCTCTATGACCCGAAAAATATCGAACTGCTGCATCACCTCAACCAGGGCCTGAAGGCCCATCATCTGTTCACCAGGGATATTGATTACCTGGTGCAGGATGGCGAGGTGGTCATTGTCGATGAGTTTACCGGCCGCACCATGCCGGGCCGGCGGTACAGCGACGGGCTGCATCAGGCCCTGGAGGCCAAGGAGGGGGTCAAGATCGAGCGGGAAAACCAGACGCTGGCCTCCATCACCTTCCAGAACTATTTCCGCATGTATGAGAAACTGGCCGGCATGACCGGCACGGCGGATACCGAGGCGGCGGAGTTCAAGAAGATCTATAATCTTGAAGTTACGGTCATTCCCACCCACCAAGATATGATCAGGATTGATTATGCCGACGTCATCTACAAAAACGCCAAGGCCAAATTCCGGGCCGTGGTTGCGGAAATCAAGGCGCTCCATACCAAGGGCCAGCCCGTGCTGGTTGGCACGGTCAACATTGAAATTTCCGAGATGCTGTCCGACATGCTGAAAAAAGAGGGGGTGCCCCATTCGGTGCTCAATGCCAAGCATCATGCCCAGGAGGCCGTGATCATTGCCGAGGCGGGCCACAAGGGCAGGGTGACCATTGCCACCAACATGGCCGGACGCGGTACGGACATCAAGCTGGCGGAAGGCGTGGCTGATCTGGGGGGCCTGCATATTCTCGGCACCGGCCGGCACGAGTCCCGCCGTATCGACAATCAGCTTAGGGGCCGCTCCGGCCGCCAGGGCGACCCCGGCTCCTCCCGCTTCTATCTCTCCCTGGAAGATGACCTGCTGCGCATCTTCGGCTCCGACCGCATTGCCGGCATCATGGACAAACTGGGCATGGAAGAGGATGAGCCCATTGAGCACACCATGATCTCCAAGGCCATTGAAAACGCCCAGCGCAAGGTGGAAGGCCATAACTTCGACATCAGAAAGCATCTGCTGGAATACGATGATGTCATGAATATGCAGCGCGGGGTTATCTATAAGCAGCGGCGCGAGGTGCTGGGCAGCGACAATGTGAAAAGCATCATTGATGATATGCTGGTTGATCTGTGCGCCGACGTCACCCGGGAACTCTGTGACGAGAAGTTCCCCTCCGAAGAATGGGAATGGGATCTGATCCATGAGCGGGTTCTGGCCACCACAGGCGTGGTGATGCACTGGGAAGAGAGCGAGCGGGCGGGCCTGAAGGCTGCAGCCTTTGAAGAGAAGCTGCTGCAGATTGCCAGGGCTGCCTATGCCGCCAAGGAGCAGGAGGTGGGCGAGGCGAACATGCGCCATCTGGAGCGGGTGATTCTCCTGCAGATTGTCGACACCTTCTGGAAGGATCATCTGCTGAGCATGGACCACCTGAAAGAGGGGATCGGCCTGCGCGGTTATGGGCAGAAGAACCCGCTGGATGAGTACAAGAAGGAAGGCTACAAGATGTTCACCGAGCTGATGCAGCGGGTGAAGGAGAAAACAGTCTCCACCCTGCTCCGCATCCAGCTGGCCAGATCCGAAGAGGTGGAGGAGCTTGAAGCGGAGCGCCGCCGCAAGCAGCAGGAGATGGAAATGCAGCGCAGCGACGAGCTGCAGCCGGCGGAGAAAAAGAAGCAGCCCCAGCGGCAGGCTCAGAAGGTGGGCCGCAATGCCCCCTGTCCCTGCGGCAGCGGCAAAAAATACAAGAAGTGCTGCGGCGAGACGGAATAGGTTTTGCCGTCTCGTAAAAACTGAAAGTTTACCACGGAGAGCACAGAGCCAACCGGCTGTAATAAAAATGTCCTCTGTGGTCGCTGTGTGTTCTGTGGTGAAAAATACACGGTGGCGTCAATCAGGCAGGGAAGACCATGGAAGAAAAATTGCAGGTGGCAGGGTTTCAGGCAGGGGCGGTAAAGGCGGGTATCCGGGGCAAGGACAGGCTGGATGTGGCCCTGATCTATTCAGAGGTTCCGGCGGCGGCGGCCGGGGTTTTCACCACCAGCAAGGTGAAGGCGGCGCCGGTGCTGCTGGACATGGAATATCTGCGGGACGGCAAGGCCCAGGCCATCATCGTCAACAGCGGCATTGCCAATGCCTGCACCGGCAAGCCGGGCATGGAACTGGCCCTGGGCACCTCGCGCCTGGTGGCCGCCCAACTGGGTCTGGCCGATGATCTGGTGCTGGTCGCCTCCACCGGGGTCATCGGCCAGCAGCTTGATCTGGCCATTTTCAGCAACTGCATGCCGCCGCTGGCTGAGTCTCTGCGTAAGGATGGTTTCAGCGATGTGGCCCGGGCCATGATGACCACGGACACGGTGCCCAAGACCGCCCGGCGCGAGGTGGAACTCGCAGGCCGAAAGATCACCATCCTCGGCCTGGCCAAAGGGTCCGGCATGATCATGCCCAACATGGCCACCATGCTCAGCTTCATCGTCACCGATGCGGCGGTGCATGCCTCTGTGCTGCAAGAGATGCTGGGGCAGAGTGTGGCGCAATCCTTTAACGCCATAACCGTGGACGGCGATACCAGCACCAACGACACCGTGCTGCTTCTGGCCAACGGCAAGGCCGGCAATGCCGAAATCTGCAGCCTTGATTCGGCGGACGGCAGACTTTTCCGGCAGTGTCTTGATGATCTCTGCCTGGATCTGGCCCTGCAGATCGTTAAAGACGGCGAAGGGGCCACCAAGTTCATCACCGTCCATGTCAAGGGGGCCGTAAGTCGGCAGGAGGCTGATCAGGCCGCCCGCACCGTGGCCAATTCCAGTCTGGTGAAAACCGCCTTCTTTGGCGAGGATGCCAACTGGGGACGGATCATTGCCGCTCTCGGCCGTGCCGGCATTGACGTTGACCCGGACCGGGTCGATATCTCCTTTGACGAGGTAATGATGGTCCGCGATGGCCTCGGCTTGGGGCCTGAGCAGGAAAAGCTGGCCACCAGCGTCTTGAAACAGAAGGCCTTTGCCGTGGTCATCGATCTTAAAACCGGGCAGTCCGAGGCCAAAGTCTATACCTGTGATCTGTCCTTGGATTACATCAGGATCAACGCCGATTACCGCTCCTAGACAAAGGGCACTCTCTATTTGGGTTCATCCGTTAATCGAGGTTGATTTTTAACAATTTCCACCATCGATTTCTAATCGGATTAATCGCTGGTCATGATCGCGTAATTCACTTGACATCCCGTGCGCACCGTTCCCATACGCCCCATTTCGCCGGCTAACAGCAAGACTTCTTTCATTGCCGATATAACTCCTTTAATGTGCCCACTACAACACCACGACATAATTGAGTGTTGTGCCCCGCAAGAGATAATATGAAGAGCCTGCTTCCAATTGTTTTTGCAACCATTGCCGCTGTCGGGAATGCAATGTTTGCGCTTGGCCAAAAGAAATCAGTTGATGCGGAGAATGGATTACTATTCGTCAGTTTGTCCGCTCTCGTTGCAGTTCTCATTGCTCTTTTCTTCGCACCACTAGTTGGCGTGTTAGATATAGGGAACACGGTAAAAGAGAACTGGAAAGCTCTTCTTTTATCCGGTTTTGGGCTTTTTTTTACCTATCTTGGCTTTAATCTTCTATATTCAAGGTACGGTGTCACGCAGTATGTGCTCTATGCCGTGATATCCATTATCTCAACAACAATAATTGTTGGAGTGTTCTGGTTGAAAGAGCCCGTTAATGTTTATCACAAGGCCGCTATTGCCTTGGCCATCATGGCGGTTGTGCTTTTCTCAATTGGCCAGTCAAAGGCATAACAAAAGGCATCCCCCCTCCAGTTAATATATCCGGAGCATGATGCGGGAACTGCGGACGGGAAGGATTCGGCTGGGATGCGCAAATCCTATGCAAGGACGGAGATCAGGGTGGCAATTATGCCATGTCACTACCGCTGTTAATTCAAATAGCCAAGTCGGAAATTTTGAGTAAGCAGCAGGCGGCAAAACCCCCGGAAACCGGCCTGTCTCAGCTGTTGTATTTCTCTTCGCAGGAGAGGGTGATTTCCTTCTCGGCGGCGGCCAGCACCTCTTTGGCCTGTTTGATATCCTCACTGATCTGGCCGGCCAGCTCCTTGGGCCCGGAAAATTTCTTCTCGGCCCGTAAAAATCTGAGCAGGTTGATCTTGATCGGCTTGCCGTAGATATCCTCGTTGAAGTCAAAAATGTGGGTCTCCGCCGAAAGCTTCTCCTCGCCGAAGGTGGGATTGTAACCGATGTTGAGCACGCCGCCGTAGCATTTGCCGTTGTAAATAACCTGGGTCACGTAAACCCCGTGCCTGGGGCAGAGGTCTTCTTCGGAGATATGGAGGTTGGCGGTGGGAAAGCCGAGTTCCGCCCCGCCCCGCTGCTTGCCTCTTTTTACCTCGCCCCTGATCTGATAGAAGCGGCCCAGAAGCTTTTTCACCTCCCGCATTTCGCCGGCGCTGACCAGCTCCCGGACTTTGGTGCTGCTGGCCAGCACCCCATCCACATAATAGGGCTCAACCACGGTGACCGGAAAATTTTTCAGCTCCCCCTGCTTTTT
>JALNXE010000008.1 GCA_023230525.1 Desulfobulbaceae bacterium | reverse complement strand
GGTGAAATAAGCTTCTCCTGCTGCCGCGTTGCTGGTTTTTGTCTGTCGAATGAACATGAATGATCATTGACAGATTTTTGTGAAAAAGTCAATACGTCTTACAAATTTTATGGCACTACAAACCGCCTCTAACAAAGTCCCCATTGATATTATTAGATTTTTTGAGAGCAAATGGAGCAAAAATCGCTAAATTAGCTTCGCTTGTGTTAAACTTGGGCTAAGCCGGCCTCGGTCCTCTGTTCACCGTCTTACTCCGGCATCAACCATCCCAAAAATAAAACCAGGCCACAGGCCTGGGAACAGCGACATAACAAGTTAATTCGAACATGCAGACAAGACGTCATTCCTGGCAAGCAAAGCGCGACCAGGAATCCATGGATTTCCTGGGATTCCCGCTACAGTTTATCCACACGCAGGTGGAGACAGGAATGACACGATGTCATCTTGATGGCAAACTTTAAGAGTTGCGGCTACGCTGCCGGCACCTGCTTTTTGCCACAAGTTCATCCATTGCCCCAGCCAAAGAGAGAATATCCTCGGCCATTTCCCGCATGATCTCTTTTCGGGAAAACCGCTGTTTAAACAATTCACGGTTAACCGGAACAATGATCTTGGATAGTCGTTCCAGTGCTTCCACCAGGCCCCCGGCATCGCACGGGGCAAAAATCTCAACACCAGCCACTTCCTGTTGCAGAAAGTCAGCGGCATGCCCTGCAACTCCGGCAAGCATCGGTTTTCCCGTGGCCGCATACTCAAAAAGCTTGGATGGCAGCACTTTGCGAAAAGCTGCATGATCGTTGAGATGCATAAAAAGAATGTCTGCTTCCCGATAATGTTGGAACAACTCAGAGCGCGAAACAGGATCAAGCACCTCGACATTGGATGCCCCGGTTCTTGCCAAAACCTCCATCAGCTGCCGCCGCCGACCACCATCACCAATGAGCCGGAATCGCGCCTTACCCGCAAGCAACCGCGCTGCCGCCGGCATCACATGGTGCAGTCCCTGTCCCTCTCCCATGTTACCGGCATAAACAATCAGCGGCGGCAATCCGCTCTTCCGCCCGCTCCCCGAAAAGTCCTGTGACAAGAATTCTTCATCAATGCCGTTGGTGAATAACCGATAGTCATGCTGAGGCGCGACCAGCCAGGCATGCGGCAGAAAACCGGCAGAAATGAGATTCACCCGGTGGGCGGAGCATATCGTCCACCTTTCCAAGTATCGAAGGACTGGCAGCAACCCTCGCAACGGACTGCCGGAAAGCAGATCATCCATCGTGTCGGTAAAAAGATCACGAATATCCAGATAGAACGATGCATGGTTACGTTTAGCCACCCATGCCCCCAGGACCCCGGTCATCAGGCGGGACGACGTGGCAATTACCACGTCCCATTGTTGTCTCCGCGTCTGTCGCAATACTGTGCGTGCATATTTCACAAAGGCCCTGGACTGATCAACCATGCCGCTCTGGTGCGGTGGCAGGGGTATCCGATGAATGATAACCCCTTTATACTGCTCCATCATCTCCGCTTGATTACTGTGCGAATGATAGCGGTTAGGCATGGTGGTCATTACGTCCACCTGCATCCCGTCTCCTGCTACCTTACACAAGGCATCAATCAGGGCTGAAGACCGGAACGATCCCGCGCACAAATCGGGAGGATAATAAAAGGTCAGAAGCAGCAACCTCATAAATCCTCCCAACGCAATACCGTTTGATGGAAGAGGGGAAACTCACCATACAATATCAAACGCAGCCGCCAGGCTGCCACAGCTTCACCAAAGCGAGGGTGCCAGGTTGTACGCTCAACTGTGATGTTAGTACAGCTATCAGTCTGCAATCGACAGATCCGTCCGCCCCCTTGTTCATCAACAACCAGCACACGATTACCATTCTCTGCTTCGGGCAGCAGCCCCGGAGCCAATGGAAAAATAATCTCCGCCTGGTGCACTCCCTTACCGAGCAACTCGTCCTTGATACGCAGCTCGCCGTCTTTCAGCAACCATGTTCGCCAATGCACCGGACTGCCGCATAGGTATCGATAACCATCATGCGCGGCCGCAACGCAATAGAGATTTTCTTCGTTCCAAACCTTAGTCTTGATGATACGCGCCCGCCGTGCCACCCGAAATCCTCCCCAGACTTCCGAGGAGTTTTTGCCATCCACCACCACCGTTGCATGGGAGGACGTTGAACGTTGCCGCAAGCGCTCATCCCCATTGCCATACACCGAGGTGCCACCGTTGACCACTACACGTTGCGTCCCCAGGGAAAGCTCAAAGGAAAGCGTATCGGCATGGGCATGCCCCGGCAGATAATCAGGCCCCACTGGAGCCATGTCCGCCAGCAAAACCGCCTTCCCTGCTGCCAGGCGGACATAACCGCTCGCTGCAAGATGGCATAAAGGGCTCAAAATTTCCTCTTTGCAGGTAATACCCATCCGCCTGGCGTATGCATCGACCTGCCTGGGAGCCGGCGCAACGCCAAAGGCGGCATCATTAAAAAAGGCAATTTCCCCATCCGGGTGGCGCATCAGGCGCGACCATCTCAGCATCCGCCTTGCCGCCTCGAGCCATTGGAAAGGGTACTCCAGATTACAGGCCTGGTGCAGATTGATCAGATCCAGCAGATCTTCCAGCACGATCTGGTGATACATGGGACTTCGCTCAAAATGACCTCCGTCCGCCATGACCTGCTCCGGCAATTCGCGCGCCAGCAATGCCATGCCCTTCCGGTACCAGCATAACCCCTCGTCACCGGCAAAAAAAAGACCGACAAAAACCAGGGCCTTGGCATTTGCCAGCAGGTGGTTGCCGAGCAGATGGTATTCAAGACGTCTTCGCAGCCACCGTGCCTGCACCGCAAGGCTTGACAACGCAGAGGAAGACATGCTGCAGCCGGAAAATGCCCACTTGATCCAGTTGACGATCCTCAGTGAAGTCGGGTACGGCTCCCATCCCACCCCGCAACCCGGCGGATTTTCGTTGAGCCATCGTTCCATCAATGCCTCGTGCCATGATGAACGGCGGGCAGCCCCTTCGGCGTTAAGGTCATCGAAGTAGTGAAGATGGTACAACCAGAGCTTATCCTTGGTCGAGTCGTTCCAATGTTCAGCATCACTTATCATGCCCTCCCTGCCATGGAGCAGGATGCGATCCTTGCCAAGCAAAGAGGGGGCACGACGGCACGGGTCAGCAAACGCTGCGCTGAAAACACGACATGGCGGCGGCAGTCGCAAATCGGGCCGTGGGCGATACAACCGAAACCAAGCCCGGCCATAGAACTGTACAGGTCGCAAATGGCGCAACGTATGATAGTATAAAGCCGCTCGGCGAAGCACGTTCAACTGAATTCATCATCCCGGAATCGAAGGAAAATCCAGAAACTCAAAGAATGCGTTCCAGAATCGCCACAATCCGCTCACCGGTTTTCCCGTCCCACAACTCCGGAATACCGCCTTTCTTCCACTTGCAGGCAAACAGCCGATCCAGAGCCGGCTTCAACTTCGCAGGATCAGTACCCAGTAGTTCGTTAGTTCCGATGGTCACTGTCTCCGGCCGCTCAGTGGAATCCCGCAGGGTGATACAGGGCACGCCCAGCACTGTAGTTTCCTCGGTGATGCCGCCTGAGTCGGTGATTACCGCTTTGGCGTTCCTGACCAGATAGTTGAACTCCAGGTAGGGCTGGGGCTCGACCAGCAGGATATTGGAGGGAACATCCGCCACCTCACCCAGGGTCTTGGCGGTGCGCGGATGAACAGGGAAAATCACCGGCAATCCCCGTGTCGCTTCAGCGACGGCCGCCAGCAGTCGGGCAAAACCGGCAAGGCCGTCCACATTGGCCGGCCGATGAAGAGTTACCACGAAATAGCCGCCCCGCTCCAGGGCTAGTTCCGACCAAAAAGCAGGGGGACGCAACCGATCCAGGTTGACCAGCAGGGTATCGATCATGGTGTTGCCGACAAAATAAATACGATCATCACTAACCCCGGCCCGTCGCAGATTATCGTTGGCCACTGAACTGGTAGTGAAAAACCAATTAGTGATGGCATCAGTCACCATGCGGTTAATCTCTTCCGGCATGGCCCAATCTCCGGAGCGAATGCCTCCCTCGACATGGGCCACCGGCACGCAGAGCTTCTGTGCTGCGATGGAGCAGGCCATGGTTGAGGTCACATCCCCAACCACCAGGCAAAGTAAACTCCGCTGTTCCAGCAGTAGTTTTTCATAACGCACCATGATCGCCGCCGTCTGCTCGGCCTGGGTCCCAGAACCGACCTCAAGATTCACGTCCGGCGCGGGTATCCCCAACTGGGTAAAAAAATCACCGGACATGCGGGCGTCATAGTGCTGACCGGTATGCACCAAGCGATAAACCAGTGGCCCGCCACAGGATTTGCGCGCCTCCAATGCCCTGATAATCGGCGCAATTTTCATAAAATTGGGCCGTGCACCGGCGATTATATCGATAAGTTTCAAATTTTTCATCCTCAGCTAAAAATTTAACAGCGGCAGTGGGCCAAGGGGCGTGCAATTACAAAGCACCTCCCAAGGCTTCTTTTTACAAACCAGTGGCCAATTCGATGGACAACCGGCTTACTTCCAAGATTTCCTCAAAAGGAATCGGGGCCGGATCACCTTGTATGGCTTTCAAGAAGGCTGCCGCGCAGGCCTTCTGCCCCTTGTCCTGGCGCCAGAGGTTCATTTTGCTGAAGCCGGGCCAGCCGAAACCGGTCAGGCGGCGAAAGTTGTCCAGTTGCAGCACCCTTCCTGCGGCAAAAATTTCCAGACGCTCCTTGGGGAAGGATTTGCTGCCATTGGCAAAATAGTGGATGGAGCCGATGGAGCCGTCCGCAAAGCCAAGCTGCAGGGTTATGGTATCCCTGGTGTTCGAGTCCATGGCCACCCCATGTTTTTCTACAATAGACGTACCGGCCAGAAAACGGAGCAGGTCAATGAAATGGCAGGCCTCGCCGATAATCCGGCCACCGCCCACCTCATGGTCCTGACTCCAGTGTTCCGGGGCAATAGCCCCGGCATTAATCGTCATCACAACTGATTTCGGCCCATTCACGCCCACCAGCAAACTCTTCATCTTCTGTATTTGCGGGGCGAAACGACGGTTGAAACCAACCATTAAAAGAGGACGGGAGGCTGAAAGCTGCAAGTAGGCTGCCTCAATTGCTTGCAGTTCGTCCAGAGTAAGCGCCAGGGGTTTTTCCACAAAGACATGCTTACCGGCCTTGAGGGACTCGATAACCAGGCGGGCATGGCTGTCGTGGCGGGTGGAGATGACTACGGCGTCGATATCCTTATCGCTAATGAGTCCGGAGGTATCGGTGGTGGTTACCTGAAAGCCGAACTTCCGGCCGACATGCACCCCGCTTACTCCACCTACCGAGGCCACTGTTTTAAAAACCGCCCCGGCCTCCTTAAAGGCAGGGATCAAAACGCCGGCGGCATAATTCCCCGCGCCGATAAAACCCAAAACCGGTTGCCTGCCCCCAGCTGACTTGGCACTGTCAACGGAGATCTTTTGCTCGAAAGAAATGGTCCGCTGAGAAGAGTCGGTTTCACCTGCCACCTCGTCCTGGGGATAGTCCAACAGAATCCCCAGCGACGGTTCTCCGCCCCCCACCACCTCATAAGCCCTGGCAGCTTCCGCGATGGAAAAACGGTGGGAGATCAATAGTTTCACATCCAACCGGCCGGCGGCCATCATATCCAACACCGCTTCAAAATTGCGTTGTTCGGTCCACCGGACAAAACCGAACGGGTAATCGTGGCCCTTTTCTTCATAGTCGGAATCATAACGCCCCGGCCCGTAGGAGCAGGAAACCTGAAAGCTCAATTCCTTTTCATAAAAATCCGCACGGGACAACTCCAGGCCGGTGACCCCCACCAGAACGATCCGCCCTCGCTTGCGGCACATCAAGGCCGCTTGATGCACCGGTTCGCTGCTTTTGGTGGCGGCAGTGATAAGCACCGCGTCAACTCCCCGGCCCCGGGAAAAACGTTCACCTGCGGCAACCGGGTCCTCGCCGGCCGAAAGGTCCACCGTCTCAGCCCCAAACTGCCGGGCTAATTCCAGTTTCCGCCCATCATAATCAACCCCCAGTACCCGGCAGCCATTGGCCCGCAGCAACTGCACGGCCATCAAGCCGATCAGGCCCAATCCGGTCACCACCGCAGCCTCGCCCAATGTCGGCTGCACCAGGCGAATCCCCTGCAGGGCAATGGCACCGATAACAGTAAAAGCCGCTTCATCATCGGAAACCCCATCCGGCACGCGAGCACACAGATTTACCGGCACACTGACCACCTCGGCGTGGACGCCGTTGGATGCCACCCGATCCCCCTCTTTAAACCCGTCAACCTTGCTTACGGAGTTATTCGCCTTCATAACCCGACCAACATTGCAATACCCAAGCGGCAATGGCTGGTCCAGTTTATTGCGTACCGCCTCCACCGTGGGCAGCAAGCCGTCCGTTTTAACCTTATCCAGCACCATTCGGACCTTATCGGGCTGCTGGCGGGCTTTGGCAAGCCAACCGGCCTTGCCGAAACTGATCAGCATACGCTCGGTACCGGCTGAAACCAGTGAGCGGCTGGTACGAATCAGCAGTCGGCCCGGCCCGGCATGCGGACAGGGAACTTCTGCAACTTCAGTGACACCGTTTTTAAGATTTTGCAGAATCTGCTTCATTATTGGCTGGCCACCGGTTTTAACAATACCCTTTGTAGTCCTTCCAGAATGAAGGCCACATGACTGTCCCATGTATACTTATCCAGGGCGCGTTGCCGCGCATTCCGGCCTAATGCACGCCGCCATTGCGGATGTTCAGCCAGGAACCGCAGTGCGGCTTCGATTTCCGCCACCTCCCCCGGGCGAACCAGAATCGCACACTGCTTTTGCGACGCCTCTCCCCCAAACGACCCGAGAGATGTAATATGAGGCGATCCACCCAACACTTCGCCGATCTGATCCAGATCGCTGGCAATGATACCTTGGCCCATGGCCATGTACTCGAACAACTTGGTCGGGGAGCCGAAAAAACGGCTGCCGTCCTGGTTCGCCACATGGGGTGAGATAAAAATGTCCGAGGCAGCGAGGTAGGATGGGGTTTCCGCCTGCGGGACAAGACCCGTCAGGGTAACAAAGGGCTTACAGCGCTCATCAGACAGAATCGCCCGAACTTCAGTCATTTTCAGGCCGTCGCCGACCAGCAGAAAATGCAGGCGCTGCTTCACCAACCAGTCCTGATCGTTCACCGCCAGATTGCAGATCGCCCGGGCCAGCATCTCCGCACCGTGCCACTGGCCGAAAGTGCCCACAAAAGTGGCGAGCAACGCATTCTTATGGATGCCGTGCCGTGCTCGCAATTCACGGCACTGTTCCTCGTTAAATCGGTCCGGATCGAAGACCGTGGGATCAATACCGTTTGGGTAGACAACGATCCGTTCCGGCTCCACGCCACGCGCTACCAGCTCATCCCGCAGGACGTCCGAGATTGTCACAACCAGATGGGCGTGACGTAGACAGGCCTGTTCCGCCTGTTCGGCCACAGCCTCAAAACGCAACGGCGTTCCCCAGTTCCGGGCGATCCACACCTCGGAGCCATTGTACTCGATGATAAGAGGCAACTTATACTCCCGAGAAAGCTGCACGCCAACGTAATTCGCCACCGACATGCGCTGATAGATAAATGCGGCATTTTTGCCCTCAATCAACTCCCGCGCCTGCTGCAGAAAACTGTGATGGAAACGATAGAGGTTGACCTCGGACGGCAGCCCATAGGTATCCAGCGCCCGTACCGGGCGATAGACAACCTCGCTGCGCAGCATCACCGGAGATTCTGCCGATAAAAAATCAACCCCCCAGCCCCGGCCGACGAGGCCATTCACCACCCCCGCAATATGGCCTATGGAGCCGCCCGCCTTTACCCCCAGCCAGAGATTGGTTTTCAAATACTGAACCCGCCCGGATTTGGGCGGCTGGACATCAATTCTCAGCGCGCCAAGCAGCCCGGCCAATTCCCGTTCGCAACGATGTAATGCGGAACGTCCTACCACCGTCGCCCCGGCCAGTGCCCCCACTGCGAGTGCGGCACGCCAACGAGGCACCCGGATAGCGGTCAATTCAGGGCCGATTATCTCGATACTGCCCGCTCTCGTGACTGCGGCCAGGGCCTGGAGGACAGGCAGCAGCGCCTTGGCGTTGATGTCTTCCAGAGGTAGAAATAAGCGGCCATCAATACCGCGCAAGGTCTTGAGCAAACCGGCAAATGGCAGCCGGCGCAATTCTCCCAGGTTCAGATAACGCGGCGCAGCGCCGATAAGCGCCTCAAAACGCGGCTGATAACCGCTGGAAAGGGGATAAACCGTAAGTGCGTAATCCATGTTTAAAGGATACCTGCCTGAAAAAGTGTTGAGCGCAGCCAATCGTCAATGTCCGGTGGAACATTTTTCTCCGGCATCATAACTACCGCTAAAGGCGAGAGTGTTCCGGTACGGACGAAATCAAGACGAACGATTGGATACCTGACGCCATAAGATGGCGACACCCAACCGTCGCCGATATTCAGTTTCCATGCCGCATCACCCTGCCACGCCAAGAGAAAATCATGCAAGCTCGTCTTTAAACGCAGGAGACGATCATCAAGACGTTCGACCGTGACATGCCGGGCCAAATGCCAGGGGATTGAGACAGAATGCCAGCCATCCCCCTCAAAGCGATCATAAATCACCAGGCGATGAGAACCATGTTCAAGAACGAAGCTCCGCTCAGGGACTACCGGCTGCGGCAAACGGCGATAGCCGGCATGGGCGCCTACGAACACGTCTCTTTCCTCTCCGGTCTCCCAACGGCGAACCTCAGGCTTTGCGTCGTTGTGCAGGTGCCAGAGGTAGTCGGGCCGGATAAAGCGATTCTGTTCCTCATTGTCAATACTTGCGGTGTTATGAAACGCCGTGCTGCGGAACCTGTTGCGCCATTCATAGGACGCCGTGTAGAGATATGCGCCGCAATCCGTTACTAGATGCACATTATCCAGCACGGCCTCAAACGACAGACAGTCATTGTGACCGTGCCCGCCGCGGCCGGCGAGGCCTACCGGCCCGCAATCAATGAACACATGATCAACAGAGTTGCGCATAATGTAAAATCCACCCTCAGCAAATGCCCGGCTCGGCAAAGCGGCTGCCGGCTTGTCTCGATGCGGGAGCCGGTCGGCGGCATCAGGTCCGAGCCACCAGAAAATCTCATCACGCGGCCCGGAAAACGATTCGATCAGATCCGACACCCCCCAGGCCATGCCGATCAGCCCCGGCAGATAGCGGTGATCGTTGATCCCCTGGCTGCCAAAGGGCAGGGTCCGCGCATCATCCGCATCACCCGCCAGGGGAATGCTGCCATCCACACGGCTGTAAAAGACGGTATAACGGGCCATGGCGATGACACGTTCCTTATAGGCCAGTGGTACCTCCAGACCGCATCGCTCACGAAACAGGGCCGGGAAGAAAAAAAGCTCCAGCACAAGGCGGTGATACGCGGTTGATGCCTCAAAGTCAACGCCATCCGGATACACCTGCTTTGGCAACTCCTCGCACAGAATCCTCCAGCCGAGATCAGCCCATCGTCCGGGCGCCTTGCCATGCCCGAAAAACAATCCGGCAAAAACCAGCCCTGCCGCATCAGCTGTGCAATGATTCCCGTTTATGTCGGAACGCTCCAGATGGCGTTCGGTAAAATCGCCGTGCAGATACAGACAGGTAAGAAACCGCCCCCGGAAGGCCTCGTCCCGCCAGGCCCTGCATTCAGCAAAGACCCGGAAGAACCATGTCCACACGATAATGCGCAGCGCGACTTCCATGGTGCAGGACCAGTTGACGTTCCAGGCATAAGGGTTGGCGTCTATCCAATCGTTTAAGATATCACGCACCCCCTCGGCCCAGCGTTCTTCACCTGTAAGCAGATAGGCTTGGCCCGCCGGAATCAGCCATTGCAGCCGCGAGATCTCCCACGCAATCTTGACGTCGCTCGACTGATCCGGGTTATTGTAGTCAATCGCGTGGCAATAGGCATTCGGCCAGGAGACGCCGGTCATGTAATCAGTGTTCCACATGCCCTTCTCAAGCATGAATTCGCCGCTGCCCAGCAGATTCACCCGTCGCGCCAGCGCCCGGTCGGCAGCCGCACGCACCCGCTCGGCATCGCCGCGGGTGAGTGCGTCGTAGCCGGCAGTATCCACCGACCTGACAACGGCTGGATAGGGGCGTGCCGCAAGCTGCTCCCACAGGCCATTGACATCACTGACTCCGATATTATGAGCCAGTTTAGTTCCATTCCAGCTTTTTTCTCTTTGCGATGCCTGATAATGATCCGTTATTTTGTGAAACTCATGCAAAATCCGTCGCGCAATAACGCTTGGTGGTTTACGCACACCTCTCCTGATTCTATGAATTAATTCAATTTTCATGAACCGCTTTTGATTGATATCTACTTGAATCGAGCCATCCCATCCTTCGAATCACGAAATGATTCGAAGGATGGGATGGTACATTATTGGCAATCGTCGGAATATAAAGCCCCTGCGAATGCTCAATGGCAACAAGAAATTTCCCGTAGCCTGTGATATTGATCTGGCTCGCCCACAGGTCGTCTTTGATCATGCCGACAGTCAGTCCACCTTTGAACAGCTCACCCTCAATTAAAAAAACCCGGGGTGATACAAGTTTCTCGGCGGGTAACTGGAACAAGTAGGAGTAGGGAGTATGCGCTTTTCCATCCACCACGATCTCTCCTTCAACAACGGATACAATGTTCGCCAGAGACTCTAGTTGCTGCCCGGCAGCGGGTTCGAGATTCGCCAACAAAGCCTTGGCTTGTTGGAAAGAGAGTGACAAATCATCAGGATAGCGAAGATATGGTTTTCCGGGAGGAAGTGGCGGTTCGCCGATTTGCTGGTATAGAGGATGCTTACGCCAATCTTGCGGAAGAACAAACTCTAGCCAGAGTCGTTGTTTTGGTCTACCGACCGCGGCCTCTATTCCATCACTACACTGAAGCATTTCAGCAGGAACCTCTACCCGTTGTGGCTCAAAATAATAGGGTAAGCCCGAGCGGGTATGGGCGGAATCACGGTAAATAGGTATATAAACTTCTAAAGATTCATCCGTTGTCACAAAAGGCATTAAATCAATAGAGTGGGTAAAATTGACATAAGGTGCTGAATATGAATAAGATACTGTCACGGAATTATTCTCAGACAAACAGTGAAAATTATTAAAGCGTAAACGGATCATGGCTGAATCCATCAAAACGCCCTCCCGTGCTGTTCCCTCACCCTGATCGTCTGATATAGTAATAGGGAAGGAGAGCATCTCGGGGTGTTCGCTGTTATGTACCATTGACATGTTATGCCAAACATCATCGCTGGCATACGATTCAATGAGCTGCGAAACCTGTCGAACCTGATATTGCCTGGCGATCATAACAAGTACCGTCGCTCCACCCCCTACAGCAAGGAAAATCAGTCCTGCTTTTCCTGCTGCCTGCAATGCTTTTCTCCAACTGCAGGGCTCTAATCGGAGCATCCTTAATATACCGCTGCGATGATCATATGCTTGCTGTAAAAGAAAAATTGCCGCCATGATCGGGATAAAATAAAGATGAAAAAAATGCCTTGGATGAAATTGTATGGCCGGGTACCCGGCAAGATAAAAAACCAGAAAACCTGAAAACAGCCCAATTCTCGGCCTGGCAGCAACAAGAAAGAACAAGGAAGCGAATACCACTAAGCATGAAAAATTAAAAGTATGCAGCACCTGCAACACCGACGCTGTTGCACGCGTCATCATATCAGCAGGAAAAGTCATGACCAACGACTGATACAAATCACCAGAAAATTTGTCATAATCCGGCGTGCAATAACCAACACTTTTCACACCAAAATTACGGATGCCGTGTGAGGTAACCATCGCATAAACTAGCTGGTCGTTGAACTGATAAACCCATTCATACAAGGACCCGACCACTCCCATTTGCCTGGTGAATTCTGTCCCAAAACCAAGAATTGGAAAATGATAAATGCCACTCCCCGATTCTTTTGCTGAATTTAGAATTGCTAATGCTGAAATGATAAATGCTGACATAACAATCGCAACAAGAGACATCTTACGCCAAAGATCACTTAATCGCATTGAGCGAATGAAAATAACTATTCCGATAACAACAGGCGGCAGCATAATGAGGATATCCGGCCTGAATCCATAGCCAATTCCAATAACGATGCCCATCAATAGAGAAAGAACGATCTGCGCTCGGAAACTTTGTGTTTTGGCAACAAGCCACATTAATAACAACATGGCAAGAAGGATGAATGGTGCTTTGCTATAGTCGCGCAGGAATGGCAGGTACGTAAGATACTGGTTTGAAACAAGAACAGCTATCACCCCAAAAGAAGCCGAAATCAGCCCACCGGCGAGGCGGAATAATCCATAGATTGAGGCGATCGAAAGAGCAAAAAAAATCGAGGGTAACACGTCCAATGTAGCCCAGTTAATTCCTCCACTGAACTTCCATACAAACGCTGAGGCTGAAAGCATGTAGAGCCAGGCTCCATGGCTTGTGCTGGTCATGAGATCAGGACTATTCGGTAAATCTGCGCAGTTAAATGACTGCCTCTCTAATTTCAAAAATTGCGTCAATGCTTCACTCGTACGTTCCTTCTCAACACCAAAATCATGGCCACATGCCATCATGACCGCAGGTTCGAACATCTCCTGATAAAAAAAAGGTTCATTGCCAGCTAAGCGATATTGCTGTAGATAATTCATCGCCATGATAAATGCCGTGCTCATGAAGACTATGACCAACAGCACCTCAATGGTCGCCTTAAAAGTCTTACTTCTCATTATTGTTTGGAAATTTCTGTCCACTATCTTTTATTTTAGGCAATCAAAAAATGATTTTTAACTTTGGGAATTAGTGGGTTCCGCAACTGTCGAATTGATGGGTTTTAATGACCAGAATTTTGCCGTAGCGAAATTGAAACCAACAACACCCGGCATTAATGCAATCTGCGTGTAAAACGGATCAATGCCCGTACTCTCGACGATAAAACTAAGTGCTAACAAGTTCAGTACTACTGATAATAATCCGGACAGAAAGAATTTAATGAAACGAGACCTAAACTGAATTTTCGCCTCTGGCTTAAACACCCAACTGAAATTCAAAATGTAAGAAAATAACATGCCAACCAACCACGCAGTAGTTAATGAGAGCTGGTAATTCACTCCCATCACCTTAAGCATAGTGGTGAACACGAGGAACGTCAGCACAAAATTAGCCGCACCAACGACTGTGAACTTGGTTACTTCGATTTTAAATTTATGCATTTTTTGTAAACGCAACCTGCGGCTAGGCCGAGCGATGTCTATAAACGTTTTCGAGCCGCTATCAGAAGCGTCCCGCCGAAAGGAAGTGAAAAACCGCGATTGATAAGCATCTCATCGATGCGCATGAATTGATCAAATGCACAATTTACTACCCAGGGAAACTTGACCCGCTTTTCAAGCGCTGCCTCTGAAGAATGGGAACGATCGTCCCCTTTGTCCAATAATCTGCGAACTAACATCAACGGAAACAGGGTGAAAAGAAACGAGGTTGCATAGTTGATCTCAAAACCTTTTTTTTCAAGCTTGGCCTCTAGCTCCCGCCTAGAATATCTGCGCTTGTGCTTCACAATTTCATCAAGCCTGCTCCACAGAAAATTATGTTGAGGAACACTTATAAGCAAAACGCCATCCTTGCTGAGCATCTGGTAAATATTTTCTAACGCAGCCGCATCATTCTCAATGTGCTCAATGACATCAAACGCAGCAATCATATCAAACTGCTCACCAATACTCCCTTGAGTGACATCAAGTTGTATGAAGTCGACATTGGGCAGATTCTTCTTGGCGTACTGGAGTCCTTTCAGATAAATCTCCGATCCCGTTATCTCTAACCTTTTGTTCTCAACAATTTGCCGGATAAAATCGCCTGTGCCGCAACCTATTTCCAGAAATTTCGTCTTCCTTGTAGGCAACAGATACCGTTGAATCATGCTTTTGAATAAACGGTTTCTGGAACTCACCCAAAAGCTGCTCTCGGCGTTCTTGTCCGTCAAATCGAAACCGCTATCCGGATAATCCGTATAGGTGCTGGCCACTTCAGGGCTAAAACACTTAATGCCCTCGACCACCGTGTATTGCAGGTTGTCGTTCATAAATATTTATCTCTGACAACATAATTTGGCCTCTTCCGCACCTCTTCATTGATACGCCAGACATACTCTCCGATCACGCCAAGCATCACCATGATCAGCCCCCCCACCAACAGGATTACAATCATAAGCGGCGCCCAACCCTGGAACGGCGTCTCGCCGCGCAGCCAGCTAATGACGATCGTGGCGCTATACAGCATTCCCAGGGCTGAAGTGATGATACCAATAAGGGAAATAAACCTGATTGGCAGATAGGAGGCATCCAGCACCGCATCCAGAAAGTTTTTGAGCTTCTTCCCAAAGTTGTATTGAGATTTCCCAATCGTTCTCTTCTGACGGACATACGGGATGAAACTGGTGCGGTATCCAGTCCATAACAAATCGCCCTGAAAATAACGGTGTCGCACATCGATTGCATTGAAAGCGTCCATAACCTTTCGATCCATCAAAACAAAATCGAAACCGCCAGGCGGTATTTGCGGATGCGACATACGCAACACCCCGTAGGCAACGCGCGAGAACAGTTTTGCCGTCAACGTATCCGAGCGATCCGTCCGGAAGCAAATTACGATTTCGGAACCTGTTTGCCACTTTTCCACCATAAGAGGAATCAACTCCACCGGATCTTGCATATCCGCCGAAATGTTGATAATCGCATCCCCCGTGGCCTCCTTGAATCCGGCCAGCATGGCCGCCATTTGCCCGAAATTTCGAGTAAAAGTAATCACCTTGACTCGGTTGTCTTTCTCCCGCAGGTATAGTATCTCCGCCAAAGAGCCATCCTTCGATCCATCATCCACAAAAATGATTTCGTAATCGTGCTGGGCGAGCTCACTTAAAAAAACAGACCGGATCTTTTCGTGCGTTTTGGAGAGTGCTCCCTCATTGTGATAAACGGCGATAACAAATGATACTTTCATTTTTTATCGCCTCGTTCACACATCAGGAAGATGCTTGAACATAGATCGGGATAAAGCTGTCCGAGCTTGTAGCATCCTTCCAAATATTCCCGCGAAACGATATCGGTCTGCAACAGCCGGTCCCACTGAAAGTTGGCCAGTGCTTTGAAGAATATTCCAGAGCGATGCACCACTTTGAGCCCGGCCGCCACCGCATCGCGCTCCAAGGTATCCAAAGAATAGGTGCGGCGGTGCCCATGTTCCGCTTCGGCGGGGGTGACCTCGGCGTTATGCGAAATCAACCCCATCTTGACCGCGATCTGCCGTGACGGGGCGTTGGCATTCGGACATACAAGGAAGAAACGCCCGCTATCGGCCAGCCATTCCTCATTGATGCGTTTCAGCACCTGCACTGGATCGTCGAGATGTTCCAGCACATGGGTCAACACGATATTGTCGTAACGCCTGGACAAATTCACGGTTTCAAAGAGGGTATGGATAAACTTAACCGCGTCGCCGAGTTTGCGCTTCGCTTCCTCGATTGCCACGTCGGAGGCTTCCACGCAGGTGACATCATCGAAGTGGTCGAGGAGGCGCCTGGTGAAGTCTCCCTTAAAGCTGCCAAGTTCGAGGAGGCTGCCATTCCTGAAGAACGGCTCGAACGAGCGAATCATGTAGGGGTGCATCACGTCGAAGTCGAAGTTATAGGCATATTGGTGATCTGTGGCATCCTTAATCTCAACATTGTAATCGCGAAGCGTGGTCATCTGCGTTTCCTTTCCGATTGCCAAATACATGGTAACCGACTGGCCGCTTACCCTGTCGGCGGAGAAACCGTGTTTTTCATACAGACTCGTTGCAGCGGCATTACGTCGATCTACTTCCAGTTCTATGCGCGTAAAACCAAGCTTGCTTGCATAACTAATGCAACGCTTGACGAGTTGCGAAGCGAGACCCATGCCCTGCCATTCCGGCAGAACGCTGACGCTAGTGATAAAAGCAGCGCGGCCATCAATGTCATTGCAATATGCAGCCACGAGCCCGATCAGCACTTCGCCCGACCAAGCTTCGAAGCGCACCGCCTTATCGATGATTTTACGAGCATAGTCGTCAATGCCGACTCGCCCACTTAAGGGTGGGATGAAAACATCATTACAAGCCCCCAAATGATCTTCGATCTTGGCCGCACTTGCCTGGTTGATATGAAGTTCGAAGATTACGCCATTCATGTTTCAAGTTTTGCCAGACCGAAGCCGTAACGCCCGAACTCGTTGCCATTGTAAAGGAGATAGATATTATTGTCGCACTCAAACACATGGGGGTAGCACTGCATGTCACTGTCCCATTCTCCCGGCGTGCCTTCGAGCCGTGGATGATTATCGTCTCGCGTCCAATTCAGCAGATCTTCCGACCAGACATGGCCAATTTGGTAACCCCTTTCCTTATTTGTACGAAAATCAAATGTATGCCGATAGCAGAAAAACATGTGATATCGCCCTCCGATCTCGATCACCGTCGGCAGCGCCTGACTTTCATCTCTTCCAAGCCTATCCGGAATGATCTGCCGCGACTCTTCCTTGATCCAGTTAATGCCATCGTTGGAAGTCGCATGGCCGATCTTGTAAGTACGGTCGGGAGCGGCATCAGGCGTAAATTTTTTCCAGCAGGTGCCGAAGATATACCACATGTGAAATACACCGCCGATAACTTTAACGAAACTATCGCCAATCAGAAAAGGTTCATGCAATGAAGCGGCCAGCACCGGCCCATCGCCGATGCGCTGGAAGGTAAGGCCATCGTCGCGGCTGATGGCGAGGCCAATGGCTGTATCCACTGACACCGACACACGTCTATTCCAGCCGCAGGTATAGCCGTACACCGCATCCCCGTGACGCAGCACATTCATTGGGAAGATGCCGTGCTCATCGAAACAACCGAGACCGCCGGGTGGGATCACCGTTCGGTCGGACACACGAATGATATCGAGCAGGTTCTTGTGCATATCGCAGAAGGCGATATGGCTCAGGAATTTGCCCTTGCTGTCCAATGCTCGCGTAGAGAAGTAGATGCGCACAAAATCGTCGAAAACCAGGGTTTGCGGTGACTGGGCAAACTGCACACAGCCGTTTGGCAGCGAGTGCTGCGTGGGGTCAAATATCTTGCCGAGTTTTTGCCACTTCATTGGCTACTCCAAATTACCTTCGAGTACTGCCAACCCGAAACCATAGCGGCCGACCTGGTCGCCGAGGTAAGCAAGATAGGTCTTGCCATCCAGTTCGAATACATGCGGGTAACTGATCATTTCGGCATCCCAGCCTTGTTCCGACACGTCGATGCCCGCCTTGCTGTCGTCCCGCACCCAGTCGATCAGATTGTTGCTGGAGGCGTACCCAATGCGATAACCGTTCTGCATGCAGCGATAATGGCTGCTGTAACGGTAGCAGAAAAACATATGATATTTGCCGTTGGTGTAGTACACGTCCGGGCTGGCCTGGGCCTCGTCTTCCTCAATGCGGCTCGGGATCAAATCCTTGTTAATCTTATTCCAATGGATACCATCCGGTGAGGTCGCCATGCGAATCTTATACACCGGTTCTGCACGACCATCGACCAGTTTCCATTTGCGTCCGGCAATGTAAAAGAGATACCATAGGCCGTTATAATGCCGCACCTTCGGGCCGCTCAACACAAAAGGTTCGTCTGGTGAATAGCTCAACACTGGACCGCTGCCCAATTTGCTGAAGGTCTTGCCTTCGTCGCTGCTCACCGCACAGCCAATGGCGACGTTAAAGGGGACCGATTCGCAGCGCGTCCAGCCAGCATAATAGGCGAGCACTTTCCCACGGTCGCGGATCACCGACACGGGATAGATGCCGAACTCGTCAAACTCGCCTAGCCCCCCCAGGCTGAGGATGGGTTGTTCGGCGACATGGCATACCTTGAACAGATCGGCACGATTCAGATCGACGTAAGCGGAATAGCTCACATATTGCCCGTTCGCATCCGCAGGGGGACGGCAGGAAAAATATACGCGCACTACATCGTCAAGGAGCAAAGTGGCCGGGGCCTGAGCGAATTCCTTCAACCAAGGACGTCCTGTCACTTCTTGCGGGGTGAATATTTTACCTAATTTTTTCCAATGAAACATGGTTCAGATTAACTCATATCTGTTCGAGATCAAATCACGGATCGTCTCGATAGGATTGAACATCATCACGTCGACAATTGAAAGCCAAGGCACGAATTCGTTACCGAATTGCTCGTATGCGCACAGCTTCGATTTGATAAACTTTAGTTCGATGCCACGCACCCTGAACTCGTCCTTCGAGTAAAGCTCCATGCCGCCTATGGCGTTGACATAGGTGTCCGCATCCATCGCCTGACACATGGCCAGCACCTTGTCCTGCCCCTTCAGCTCGTGATCGCAGGCGATGTTTGAAGAGATCCTGATCTCCTTTTCTATACCGAGATACCCGCAAACACTCAGAATGGAATGGTAAATAAACCGGAAAAGATTCTTATCTTCATGACGAACGATCTGCTCGACCAACGGGAAGGTCTTTGCAAAATACGGAGCACGGCCATACGCGCCCTTAAATTGGCTGAGCAGTTTATCGCGATTAAAATCAGCGGCCAGCTCCCGTTCTACTACATTGAGGGAATCCGAATCCTTCTTCAACGGTAGAGAGAAAGTCGCGTCCGTTCCGTTCAACAACATGCGATTGCGGTTAATCCAACCCTTCTTGGTGTATTTGATGTTGTCGTAAACCACGAAAACATCCACCGCCGCTATGAGCTGGTAATAGCCGATATAGGGCAGGAAGTAAGGCTGCATTATGGCCAGCCTCATTTTGAGCCTCCGCTGAATCCATCGGTCTGCTTGCATTCCACGGTCATTGCTCAGCGATGAAACGGCAGACTTCTTCAACCACCGACAGTTCCAGGTCTGGATAGATCGGCAGACACAGCACTTGCCTCGCTGCCTCGGTCGCCAGTGGCAGGTTGTCGCAGTGGGCGGAAGGCAGCCCGCGGTACATGGGGAATTCAGAAATCAGCGGGTAAAAATACCGCCGAGGATGAATACCCCGATCTTTAAGAGCCTGGCAGAGCTCGTCACGCCCGATAGGATAATCGTCTCCCACCAAGATGGGGAAGTAGGCGTAGTTTGCGATCTCCTCACCAGAGTCTCCCAAACAATGAATCCCTTTGATCTCTTTTAAGAGTTTACGGTAAGCCAAATCAATTTCTTTCCGGCGCGACAAGGCCTTGTCAATATGCTTAAGCTGCAACAACCCCAGCGCCGCATTGAATTCGCTCATCTTGCCGTTGATACCCGTCGCAACCACATTGACTTCGCCGACATGGCCGAAGTTCTTCAACTGGTCGATGCGTACCTTGGTTTTGGCGTCCGGACATACGATGGCTCCGCCCTCGAAGGTGTTGAAAACCTTTGTAGCGTGGAAACTCAATACCGACAAATCGCCATGATTCAGCACACTGCCACCGTGACATTGCACCCCAAAGGCATGGGCTGCGTCGTAAATAACCTTAAGGTTATAGATATCAGCGATCTCCTGAATAGCCTCGACATCACACGGATGGCCATAGCAATGAACCGGCAAAATTGCCGTTGTCTTCGGCGTGATAGCTGCCTCAATCTTTGCGGGGTCCATGTTTAGCGTTTTAGAATCAATGTCGACAAAGACGGGCTTGATCCCATTCCACAACAGCGCATGCGAAGTGGCCACGAATGAATAGGGTATGGTAATCACCTCCCCGGTGATCCGAAGCGACTGCAAAGCAGTTACCAAGGCAATCGTTCCATTTGTGAACAAAGATATATGCTGGACACCAAGGTGCTCACACAGTGCTTGTTCAAATTGCTGATGAAACGGGCCGCAGTTAGTAAGTACTCGGTTATTCCATATCTGCTCAAGGTAGGGCAGGAATTCTTCCAGTGGAGGAAGATATGGCTTCGTAACATAGATTGTCTTTTGCTCCATCGAGACTCCTTGAGCAAGGACATCAAATAATGTCCATAGCCTCTCACTTTAACTTGATTGGGTGTTCTTGGTGCGCTTGCAAAGGTTTCGACAGCCGTTGTTAACACAAGCCAGCCCTGTCTTTCAACTGCCACCTCGAAACTTGCCCCCGACCAAATACAGCATGAAAACGATATCCGGCATTTCCGGAGTACGCAATACGAAAAGAGTTTTCATCAAAAAAGTTATTCAGAGTGTTTTAAACGCCCAGCTTTTGCCACACTGGCACAACCACAACCGCAGCAAATCACCCATTCGCAAACTTCTTTGTATGTTTCAAAGCCATATCCTAGTTAATGCTCTGCAGTCGGCATTTGCTTACGGCATGCCCACCGGAATACCATAACGCGCAAGAAGCCGAATAAAGCTCTCCCTGGTACCAGGCTGGGTGCTTGGCCCCACCTGAAAACTTCGCTTCATGAGCAATTCCAGAAAGCCCGGCAACCCCTTTTGATATCCTCCTGCCTGGAATAGTGATGCACAATTATTAAGATAGACATCTATACTGTATCCGGGATAACCACAGACCAGCCACTCCTCCGTCTCCTGCCGAAATTCCCTGCATGACTGGGGCTCATCTTTTGGCACCAGGAAATCACGCTGCTCCAAGGGCCGTGTTTCCGCGTGTATCTGCTCCCATTGGCCTTTGCGAATCAAGGCAAAAACCTGCTCAATATCCAGCAACTCCCCATTTTCTGAACTGCGGAAAGTTAAATTAAAGGTCGGGTCAAAAACAAAAAAACGTGTATTATTAAGGGAGTGGTCTGCTATTACCACCGTCACATGCGTGAGGTCATCCTTGAGATCCCCGAAATTCCATATAAACGAATCGACAGCGAACAGCTTGAGAATCCGATCAAAAAATTCCGCCTCGCCGCCGCAATAGACCCCACCGCGGTTCGGCTCAAACACCCCAAAGTAAATCTGGGCTGCCGACAACGGGGAAATATTCGTCTGCGCGGCGATACTTTGCCCGAAGGCATAATCCGCCCGATTGGCGGCCCAATCCAGAAGCTGGCGGACTGCATCGAGCGGCTGTTCCGCGAACATCATATCCAGAGCAGGAATCTGCCGCCGTATCTCCGCCCGCAATTCTTCATCGTTCTTGCACTCAGGACATAAAAGAATGGAAACCTTATCCAGACGGTAGCGATAAGGACTATCCGAATATATCAACAACTCCAATAAACGGACTCCGAAAATAGAGTAAACCATCTGGCCATCCGGCGCAGGATGATAACTGACTTTTCCATCCCTCCCAATACGAAGCGTCGTATGTCCGCTCTCATTAGCGCCCTCTACAGTTACTTCATAAACTAATCTGGGATCCAACTTATACTGCAAACGAAACCCCGCATCCCCTGCAGCCGACACATACACCCTTTCACCGTCCGCGGATATTTCCGGTGAATGGTATAGCTCTGCAGCCAACACCTTGCCCCCTGCATTATTTAAATCCGGCTGTCTCACCCAAGCCGGCTCCACCCAGGCCCCACCAGATTCGCAACTTGTACAAATCGGCCCCAGCATCAAATCCCAGGCCGCGACAGCAAGAAACCCGGCACCTATAAGGAAAAATGATAGAATTAGTAGAACCCACCGGATTTTCAGAAAATTCATATCTATCTTTTTTGACCTCGGCCGGAAATAGTGAAGACCAAAAGGTTCACGTCCTCAGGCTGTTTTTCATAATATCGCTTTTCATTGGTTACAGGTTTAAGATACTGTCGTCTCTGCCGATTGTAATATACTTCCGTTATATCTCGCACTACTTCATACCGAGTCGCATAACGACATGGTGGACAAGCTCATTCTTTTGCGTCCCCGGCAAAACCCGTGGAACTAGAAAATTACCGGCCCCATGGCCCCATGATCAGCACCTGATGCATAAAGTCAATCCGGCTTGAGCCAATGTTCGTACCAGGCGCCGAGATTAAACAGCACCCAGATGTAGCCGGCGTTGTCGCGTCGTCCCAACCTATGGTCGCGAAACAGCCCCCTTATGTAGTCACCATCGAAATAGCCATGGCTCAGGAGCGGTGAGGCGAGCAGCCTGTTCTCAACATAATTCCCAAAATCCCCTTGCAGCCACTGCGCCATCGGCGCGCCGAACCCCATTTTCTTACGATTGATGATATCGTCGGGGATCCATCCTTTTACCGCTTTTTTCAAGAGATACTTGGCCTGGCCGCCACGAACCTTATCCTCCATCGGGATGTCCATGGTGAACTGCACCAGTTCATGATCGAGAAACGGGACCCGGGCCTCCAGCGAGTTGGCCATGGTTATCTTGTCCACCCGCATCAACAGCAATTCCGGCAGGCGCAATTTAAACTCGTTATAGATCATGCGGGTGAGAACGTCCTGCCCAGGGCATGCTGTCTCGATGCGGTCGCGGAAGGAGCGGATTATCTCAAAGCTATCCGTTTCAAGATACGACTCGGGGAGCAGGCCACAATCCACAAGTTCGGGCGAGATATTCTCTTCCGGAATTCCGCCTGAGCGGATAAGCCTTTTTTTTTGGCTTTCCCAGAAGAAGGTCGCGCCGCTCCAGAAGTGCTCGCGGTCATCGGCGGCCCGGCCGACGATGTCGGCATACATCTCGAAACGGGGATGGAACCCGGCTATCTTGCCGGCGGCCCCTGCCGCGAGATGCTTCAACAGTCCTGGTAGCCGACGGAAGGGTTGCCAATAGCGTTGGTACAGGCGCAGATAACCCATGTAGCTGGCGTAACCGCAGAACTGTTCGTCCGCTCCTTCTCCAACCTGAACCACCGTCACCCCGCTGTCACGGGCCAGCTTGGAGACGAAATAGAGCGGAATGCAGACCCAGTCCGCGATTGGTTCGTCCTGGTGAAGAATGAGATCGTCGAGGTAACCGATCATATCCTGCTCATCAATCAGGACCTCGTGATGGCGGGTTCCAAACAGCTTGGCCACCCGCTCGGCATAGTCCAACTCGTTGAGATGGGTGTGATCCTTGAAGCCCACCGAGAAGGTGTTGACCGGCCTGTCAGTGTAACGCCCCATCAGAGCGACGTTGGTCGAGGAGTCGATCCCGCCGGAGAGAAAGGCGCCGAAGGGCACATCGGACATCATCCGTTTCTCAACCGCCTTTTCGAGGTGCTCACGGATTCCGCGCACGTAGAATTCTTCGCGGCCCCGTGGGGAGAGTCCGACCAGCTCCCGCTGGTCGATGCCGGAACCGGGCAAGGCGTCCCAATAGCGCTGTGCCCTGAGCCGGCCGCTCCCATCCACCTGAAGATAGTGGCCTGCCGGCAGCTTGTAAATACCGCGAAACATGGTCATGGGCGCAGGAGTGGTAAGAAAACTGAGGTAGTGGTACATGGCACGCGGCGAGATTTCCCGCTCCAGTCCAGGGTATTCCAACAGTGCCTTGATTTCGGAGGCAAACAAGAGAGCACCGTTGTGGAGCGCGAAATAGACCGGTTTGATTCCGACCCGATCGCGGGCGAGAGTCAAGCGCCTTTCCCGCGCATCCCACACAGCAAAACCCCACATCCCGTGCAAACGCTGCAACAGGCCGTCAATGCCCCATTCTTCGTAACCGTGGACCAGGACCTCGGTATCGGAATGGTCGGTTCGGAACCTATGGCCCGCTGTGGCCAGCTCCGCACGCAGCGAAAGATGGTTGTAAATCTCACCGTTAAATGTAACCTGGACCAGACCATCTTCGTTGCTCATTGGCTGCGCAGCACTCTCATCAAGGTCAATAATTGACAACCGCCGATGGGCCAGCCCGATCCGACCGTCGGTCGCAACCCAAAGTCCCGCACCATCCGGTCCGCGATGAACCATTGCATCGCGCATGGCTATCAGTACGTTCCGGCTGACCGTTGAAGAACCAGCATAATTGTAAATTCCGGCAATGCCGCACATATGTTCGCATCAACTCCGTCAAAAGCAGTCTTTCTTGCCTTCAATCCAGGATTCGTACCATAAAACAGCATTCATCACCGTCCAGAGATGAAAGCTGTAGCCGCCGCCGCTGCCCATCTGGTGCTTGAGCAAATCCAGGAAATAGCCGTTATCGAAGAATCCATCCTTGGCCAGCCGAGAACGTTGGAAAGCAGCCACCGAACGCGCGCCGAAATCGGGGTCTTTATACCAGGACTCCATCGGCGCCCCAAAGCCCTGCTTCTTGCGGTAAATGATATCCCGATCCAGATACGGCTCGGCGCCTTTTTTCAACAGGAGTTTGCCGATGCCGTCACGCAGTTTGTAGGAGGGCGGACAGCGGGTGGCGAATTCAACCAGGTCATGATCCAGGAACGGTACCCGCGCCTCTATCGAATGTGCCATGGTCAGTTTATCCACCCGCATCAGCAGATGCTCGGGCAGGCGAAGCTTCATTTCCATATAGGGTATTTTTTGCAGGACCTCAGGATGATGCAGCCTTCCCGCCAACGGACCCAGATAGTGGGAAACCACCGCATGGCTGTCCAGCCCACCAAAGGCCATGGGCAGCAACCCTTCCACCGGACACTCCACCGTCCCGGCAAAGGGCCCCGTATCGGGAGTCAGTTGCTCACGCATCTGCCCCCGCCAGCATACCGCGCCGCCCCAGAAGAGTTCCTGCCCCGCTCTTGCCCGTTGCTGAATATCCATGTCCTCGGAAGAAAATCCGGGCAGGTTTTTCTTTCCCCGTGACCACAGGCGCTGCCACCAAGCAACACGACCGCGTTGGCGCACCGGGTCGAAAACCGTTTCCTGCTTTTTGCGATAATGCTCCACCCACCAGTAACCGAGCAGATTCTCATCCGCCCCCTCTCCCACCTGCACCACGGTGGTGCCGGATTCCTTTACCAGCTTGGCCAAAAAGTAGAGCGGGATGCAGACATTATCGGCGATGGGTTCGTCCTGCAACTGCACCAGCAGCGGCAAAAAATCCTGGGCGTCCCTGCGGCTGATCAAGGCTTCGTGATGATCGGTCCGGTAGCGCTCGCTTACCTGCCTGGCCCAGCGGAACTCATTGCTCTGTTCTTCACCCTCATAGCCGATGGTGAAGGTTGTGACCGGCCGCTCCATCAGTTCGCTCATCAGGGCCACGTTCATGCTGGAATCGACCCCACCCGAGAGCAGGACGCCAAAGGGCACATCCGACACCATCCGACGTTCGATGGATTTTCTGAGCAGGTCCATCAAACGTTTCACCGCCTCTTCCTCACTGAGATCGGCCTCGGTCAGCAGACCAAGGGCGGCAGGGTTGCAGTCCCAATACTGCCGGGCCACGGCGCGCCCGGTAAAATCGATGCTGATGGAATGGCCGGCGGGCAGCTTGAAGATGCCCTTGAACAGGGTCATCGGCGCCGGGGTGACGATGAAGGTGAGGTAATGCCAGAAGGCAGTCCGGTCCATCTCCGCTGTAAGATCGGGATGGGCCAAAAGGGCACGGATTTCGGAACCGAACAGCCACTCACCGCGCGCAGTCCTGGCAAAATAGAGCGGCTTGATGCCGACCCGATCGCGGACCAGATGCAAGACCGGACACTCCCGGTCTCGACGATCATAGATGGCAAAGGCGAACATGCCATGGAAGCGCTGGACGCAATCCAGCCCCCACTCCTCATAGGCGTGCAGCAGAACTTCGGTATCGGAATGATCAGTGCGCCAAGCATATTTTTTCAGCGCCGTCAGTTCAGCCCGGATCTCGGCATGATTATAGATTTCTCCGTTGAACGCCAGGATGACAGAACCATCCTGGTTGGGCATCGGTTGGGCCGCGGCCTCCGATAAGTCGATGATCGACAGGCGCCGGTGCGCCAAGCCGCAGCGACCGTCCTCCGCCCGCCAGAGACCTGCGCCATCGGGACCGCGATGAATCATGCGATCGCGCATGCGCTCAAGGACTATTGTGTCGCAGATCTCACCGCCAAGCGGCAAATAGCTACCAACAAAACCGCACAATTCCTGTTACTCCTTCCCAGTTAGCCAGACTGCCTCACCGAAGTTCGGCTGGATATGTATTGGAGAAAAACCCCCTGAATCAACGCCTGGATCGGACGCGGACCGTCCGCATTGTTGGCACTGACCACCACTCGATACTTTCCCGACTCCTTTACCTCGAAATCCATCAAAGAAATACCGCCGTTCATCGAGGGCTCCAATTGGACAATCCATCCACTGCTGCCAGGGCCCAACACACCAACAACAACCCGTCCAGATAAGCACCAAACCATGGCGGTCAGACGATACAATCCTGGCCGCATCATCTGTTTAGAACTTTGGAGCAGGTAATCATATCGAACCGGCGTCCCCAGCACCAACGCGTGGGCACCCTCCTTTAAGATGGATGGATTCGCCCATTGCCAGCTAAGCGCAGTTGCGCTCTCCGGCTGCTTGAAATCTACCTCTTTGTTTCCGTCTGCCTCGCCAACCACACGCCGTAGTGAGATCGACTGAACAGCCGTATCCACCGGGGTAGCATTACTGGCGTTGGCAGCACTCAACACCAATTCGCACATGCGGTCCTCAGACAGACTGAAATTCACTGCACACTTAGAATTAATCGCATTGAAGGCAGGGTTGGCCAGCCATCGATTTCCACGCTTGTCCAGAAGTCCAAGCATCAATTCGCCTAAGCGGCATTGCAAATGCGCACCAAATCGATAATCACCTTGTCTCAACAGAAACGGCGCACTGCGGAGCAGATATTCGTGTCGCAACGCCCGGGCGGAGCGTATAATCACCTCCAGTTCCACTCCAAACCCCTCCACCAGCGACCATGAGCGCAATTCCCCCAATTTGGGCATCGGCACATCCTCAAGATTCAGGCCATCATCTGCCCCGGTTGGTACAATCGCGACCACCTTTTTGTTTTGCAGGGTCCGTTGCCACACATCATTCACCTCGCAAACATTGACAAACATCACCGACGCACCGAACGGACTGCAATCGATGCTGCTGACTTCTGCGCCAGTGGCCGCTTTGATTACGCGCAGTTCATTATGGTCAGAAAGTCCTGTCACAAGGTGGTCGGAGTCGACAAAATCCGCGTCATGGACCCAGCGTGAATCAAGTTGCAGGCGCCGGTGGATCGTTCCACTTTCGAAATCAAGGAACCACAACAATCCGGCGGGGCTGTCGGTGAGCAAGACCTCTCCAGTGGCTGCAAGCGGGCGCCCGCCGTGAGCGCCACGAAACCCACGAGTGATCTCTCGATAGCTGCCGTCGAAGCCGAGATGACCGACAACCCCTTGATTCCAGAATGTCACCAACAATCCCTTACGGTATGGCACCGCGCTGTTGATGTGGGTCGGCTGAATGTCGGTGGGAATAACATGGGCATGCAGATCGTCCTCTTCGCGCAGTTGCATGCCTCTGCCGTAGCATTCCGGCATCCGAATCCGTTTCACCACCTGAAGCTGATCCAAATCGACCTGCAGCACTGCATTGGCAGGGGCCGCCGTAACCCAGGCGGTCCCGTCCCCTCCCGGATATACCGTATGCCCGCCAACCATCCACCGGTCCCGTACCGTTGCAACCAAATTAAACTCATGGTCAAAAATTTCCAGGCGGTCGGAACCGTAAACAAGCAATTTTGAACCAGCAAAGGCGGCGAACTGAATCTTGTAATCAGGACTGTAGGCATGGAGAAAACGCAAGATGCCCGGGTTCTCGGGATCGACCTCCCAGAGAGTCAACTGCCCCGTAAACGGAATCGCATCCAGGGTTCCGGGAAAGGAAATAAGTTCCACATTGGAAACATCATCACGATGGCCAAACCTGGTTTCCAGGGCATTTATGGAAGCCCGAGCTTCAACAAAGGGCCTGCTCGAGTGGGTTGCACATATTACTTTCACATTTCACCAACTAACTTTTAACATCGCAATTACGAAATAGCAACGCGCCCCCTCAGGCAGACAAGACGGCTTCACGGGGATCGGCGCAGCTCAAACTCTGACTCCAAAACGACAAACAGTAAGCTCAAGATCCCAACACAAGCGCCTGTGCCGCCAAATCAGATCGCCTACTCCTGTTCAAATTCTCCCTCACGTCATTAAGTCGTCCTGCTTCTTCAGAACGACATGCGACAACCTTAATGATCGGTGAAGTCAGCGTTAGCCGCTCCATAAGAGTCACTGCCGGGCCGATTGCGTTAACGGCCTCGAAAGTCGAGACCGGAAACTTCATTTCGTGCCTCGGACCCGCTATCGAATCCGCCGCTGCTCGGCTCTCCCCAAGCAGGTACGAAATCAAATCAAATAAATTATGTCCAAATTGACCGTCCACGAACAAAATATCCAAACCGGCTCGCCCAAGCAATACCTTAAGTAACTCAACATTAAACCAGTTGACATGACCGGCCCAAGCACGTCCCCCGTGAACGTACGAACAGTCCCCTTTCTGCAACCGCACTCCTAATCCGTTCAAATTGGGAACCGTTAACGCAATAAGCCCATCCGGCGCAAGCCTATTCTTGTAGCGACTCAGCTCAGCCAATGGGTCAACCATGTGCTCTAACGTTTCCCAAAACGAAATCCACTCAAACTCCCTCTCCGGCACATCATCCGACGAATCAAACAATCTCAATCCCTTTTTTCGCCCAACTTCCACGGCCTTTTTATTAACATCCACACCGTACGCATCAATACCTCGCCGCCCCGCAACCATGACCGAATGGCCTACCCCACATCCGACATCCAGATAACGAATATTGGCCGATTCTGACTGCACACTTATTATCAATTCATCAAAATAACCTTCCAGCCGCGCTTGATCGGTCTGTGTCATCTCGGCACCGATCCGCTTCTCAATCATCCTATCTGCCAGAACCTTCGCGTACCCGCAGCACGCAAAAAACTTTTCAAAAAGCCGCTCGTCAATCTGATGAGGAACATACCAGCACCCGCACGACCAGCATTCAGAAAAAGGATACCCATCGTGGCTATTAAATAAAGCTCTACCATCACCACAGCATACAGGACACTTACGCGAGGGCGCCTGTGCAATCAGTGGTGCGCCATACTTAAGCCACAGCCTGACGCTCTCAAGCCAATCATCCGTCGCCATATTTGAAAATGGGATAGAGTTTTTCATGGAACAAAATTCGTGTGAGCCGCTCACTTGCCTATTCACACCGTCGACAATCGCTTTTACGATACCCCGAGACACCAATTGCCAACTCATAACACTACCTCTCCAAAAAACTGAATCAATGAACCAAGCCAACATACTTTTAGACGGTTACGACTTATAACTCGACGACCCATCAAATCAACTTGATGACAACCACTTTCTTTTCGAAGAACAAACTCACCAACAACTCATCACAACCATCACCGTCAATATCCATAACCTTTGCAATTCGCGGATTTGCTACTGCGATTCGGCCAACGCACCTAAATTCTCCGTTAACATGCTTGAATATCTCGATTCCGCCGGAGTTCGACCTGTCACCCGGCCCAAGCCCTGTTCCATAATTGAGCACTGCAAGCTCATCTACTCCATCACCATCGAAATCTCCGCAGGCAACATCCGTCGGGTGAACGCCCGCTGTAAATCGGCGCACACCGCTAACTCGCAAGCTGTCATCGATTTCCGCTATGACAATTTGCCCCCGGTGGGGATGATTCATCTCAAGAGGGTCTCCTCCCCAAAGTCCCACAACGACGCTATATCCCTTCCCTTCTCCAAAGTTCCCAACAACAACGGATGTTCGACTTTGTCCACCAAGCGGTGTGACATCGACGACTCTCAATGCTCCGCTCGAATCCTCGTGTACGGTGTACAGGTTCTCGAAATGTCGTGAATTTAGAAAAAAAGCGGTACGATTCCCATCTTCATTCCGTAGAACCCCGATTCCGATCGGTTCAAGTCTGGGAGGCAACTCTAAAGTGGAGGTGGTGAGAATGCGCGGCGCCTGGGCGATATCGATGGTAAACGTCTGGAATATTCCCGCATGACGGTCTACAGCCGCTACACAATAAATATCAGGAACCTTCGTGGCTAAACATGAAAGACCGCGATACCCCCAAAACCCCTCTCTGGCCGCCAAAATCGGTAATTGTTTATCCGGGGCGGTTATAACGCCCGAATGTATCACTTCCTCAATCTCGGCCACCATGACAAGGGAGGTTATGCTGACATCAGTACCGCTCTGATCCAGGTTGAAGAGTCCCATCAGCAACAAATCATCACCCTGCTCTCTTGGCAGGGCCACTAAAGGCAAAGGGGCTGACATTTTCGGGAAGCGGACCACTCGCCGTCGACCTAACCCCAGGCTTGAGTATTCTAAAAAAGATAAGGTGTCATCACCAAAATCGGAGGACACAAGGAAACAACGACCACTTCTCCCCTTCACAAAAGCTAAAGAACGGACAGCGTACCCAACAATGCCGTAATCCGTAAGTTGATAACTTCGCCCAACCCTCAACCAAGAGAGCAGCGGCGACACCGTCTTGGTAAGGGTTGCAAATTGCTTCTGGGCAAATATACGAGCATGATAAAAATTCGGTTTTAGGTGTTCTCTCGAATATCGAACAATAAAATTGAATGTAGCACGGGCTTGGTATTTGACAGCACCCAAAGCACCAGATACGCGCTCGAGGGAAAAATTAAAAAGCTCAGCTTCGATTGATGATGGTCCCTCATGATTTGATGCATACACAACAACTCTGTAACGCGCAGGAAATAAAATAGAAAACTCAAGATTTTGTTTACCTTTTCTCGCCATTGCAGCATTGCCGTGCCACACCTGCCGCAAAACGTCAAGTAGCCCAATTGCTAATTCGCCCACCGAAATCGACGATTCACAACCCAACATATAGACTCCGGGGAACAAGAACAAAACGGGAGACCCTAAAACATACTCATAACGGATCCCATCTGCACGGACAGTAATTCCATCTACTTTAGGCAGTGGTACCCGTCGAGTGTCTTGGAAAACTTCCCAGGCAGACAGCGGTCCCAAGGGTATATCCTTAATCATCAGTCACTCTCTGCCGTAATTCGTTCAGGGGATAAATATCATCATAAATTATACGACCATCACGCTTCCACTTGGCGCGATGATAAAAAACTACATCATTCGCCAATATATTATCGCTTGGCCGAACCACTAACTCGTAGGCACGACTATGATGATCCAGCAGATTATCATTCGCCGTGAAAAAGGCTTTTTCCCCTCCCCGTGCATACCCGCCCTCGCTCATCACTACAACATTAACTAAATAGCCACCTGGTCCCAGCAACAATGGTTCCGCTAATATTTCAAGAGTACCACGCGGATTTTGCGAGTAATCAAACAGCTGACCTTCCAGCGCGAAACGGTGACTGCGGGTAGTACCTTCCTTCAAGAAATTAAGCTGGATAACCGGCCTCTGACGAAACGACGGATCACGTATTTCGTAAACCAACCTAATTTTCAGCGAGTCCCCCACATCAAAAATATGTGACGGAGTCCCATCTGCTGCCAAAAATTCAATCTCGCTGATGAAAAATCTTTGTGTGCCATAGCGACGGATATTCTGCTGACTCACCTCCAGTTGTGTCCCACTGGTCAGCTTACCCCGAACCCGCCGCCACTCACCGGAACCGTCATTTCCGAGTCTTAACCAAGATCGTTTCAATCCATTGTCATGAAATAACTCTATTAAACACGGCGTGGAGCTAGAATCCCGATATTCCACTTCGGCCTCCAGTAACCCTCCATCGAGCAGTTTTTCCAAATCGTGAAAGCCAGTGACGAACGGTGCACGATGATATATCGAACCATGCCTGCTGAATGATCGACAGATTCGCCCGGAGTCTTCCAATACTTCTCCCCAGTTGTGCTCGCCTTCCTGCAAATACAGCCTAATCGTGTCACCATCTGTTGAAACACCCGGCTCCAGTCGACACAACTCCCCTTGCGGGCCAAAGATTCGAATGAACGCTATTGGGACATCACGCTCGACCGGAATATTGCCTTCACAGCGGATTTGACCGAACAAGTGATTATCCTCGACACTCTTTGATGCCGTTTGATTGTTCTCGCTCAACGCTTTCATGTGCCGCCGCCGCAATCTGGCCTCTTGCTGATCCCTGATCGATGCCTCATAACGATGAATCACCGACCCGGCATCCGCATCCATCAGAAGCGCACCCCGTTCAATCCAGATAAATCGTTCACAGACCTCCATAGCTGAATAAAGATCATGGGTAACCAGCAATAGCGTTGAGCCTTGCCCCTCACACAGGGACTTGATCTTCTCGTAGCTCTTTTGCGCAAAATATGCGTCACCGACGCCCAGAACTTCGTCCAGCACCAGAATCTCCGGCTCGATGGCGGTGGAGGTGGCAAACATCAACCGCATGCCCATGCCGGTGGAGTAGGTCTTTATCGGCTGATCAATGTATTCCTCCAACTCGGTAAATTCGACAATTTCATCGACCATCCGATCGGCTTTCCCGCCCGTTACCCCCAATTGCGACAGATACGAGTAAACGTTCTCACGGCCGGTGAATTCCGGATGAAATCCGGTGCCGATCTGCAAAAGGGCATGGACCCGGCAGTTCACATCCAAACGACCTGAGGTGGGCTCGATCGCTCGGGCGATCAGTTTAAGGAGCGTGCTTTTGCCCGCCCCGTTGCGGCCGATAAACGCCACCTTCTCGCCCCGTCGGATCTCCAGGTTGAAGCGATCGACTGCAATATGTTCGGTGTAGCGGCCCTGGCCCGTCCGCAACAGCCCGAACATGTCCAGCATGCGGTATTGCGGCTTGCTGTAGAGCCGATATACCTTGCACAGGTCCTCGGCGCGGATAATAACATCACTCATAGTCCACCAACACGTTTCGGAAACGACGGAAAAATGCTGCCCCCGTTCCAAATGACAGGGTACACATCGCCACATAGGGAACAGCGATGTGCAGAGGCGGAAGATCCCCATACAACAGGCTGTAGCGAAAGGCTTCGAGCATATAATAAATCGGATTGAGGGCGACCATGAACGCCAGATTATGCGGCACCATGTCAGGCTTGAAGCCGATGGGCGAGATGAAGACCAGCAATAGGGTAGCCAAATTGACGAAATGGCTGATATCGGGCAATACCACCGCCAGACCGGAAAGAATCCAGACCAATCCTATCAGGAAGGCAACTTGCAATACCAGCGCCACAGGCAGCCACGCGACGTGGATACTCAGGGAGCCATTGACAGCAACCAGCAGCAGCAGCACCCCCATTCCCACTACCTGGGTCACCATGCTGACCATGACATAACGGACCGGGATCAGCTCGATAGGTAACATCACGTTTTTGACCAGATGGATGTTCTGTTTGATCGCATGACAGCCATTGTTTACCGACTCCATGAAGCCGATGTAGGGAACCAGGCCGCAGAAGACGTAGACCACGTAATCAAGCTGGCTGTATCCAGGGAACTTCATCTTGAAGATGACAAGATAAACGAAGAGATAAACAGCCAGAAAAAGAATCGGATAGACGATTACCCAAGCCATGCCAAGTACTGAACCGGAGTAGCGCTTGGCCAATTCAACTCGGGTGATCGCCACCAGGATGCGACAGTTTTGCCTTAAGATCGAAAGCATTTCGAAAGCGGCAAAGGGACGTCGGTTATGGTTCATACTCATTTCTCCATTGCGGCAGCAAGCTCTGAAACGGCCTTCGCTGCTCGTCCTTCACTATCGTCTGCGTCAAACGGCCTCAGCATGAAAGACCACTGTGCTGTACCGTCGATTCTATGATGAGTCCGGCAGACAATCCTTTGGCTCGACTGCTCGATCCCGTAGGAAGGTGAACAAGAGCCTTCTTCCACCTCGACCGCAACCCCAGCGGGGAAGCAGAGCAGATAGTCTCGCCCTTTTCCCCTCAAAAGCATCCCAGCCTCTTCTTTCCGCACTTCAATCCCTGGTGCGCAGGCAAAGCTCCATAGCAACTGATGCACACCAGCCCCCTTCAATAGATCGCAGATGACCAGGGTACCGCATTCACGCAGCAGCCGGAAACCCCGGTGATGTTCAACCGGCTCGCTCAGGCGGGTGTAGCCGTCGTGGCTGCCGATATACTGAACATAATCGGTTGTCACCCGGTAGTTATGGTGTTGTGGGGTGGCCTTGGCGAACATGCGAAACAGCCACTCTTCCCTGAACTCGTTTTGCTCAACGCCATCTACTGTCAGGGTATTGTGCCAACAGGTGCTGCGGAAGCGATTTCGGGCAACGAAGTTCGAGGTATAGACATAGCTGCCGGGGTCGACAAGCAAGGCTTGTCCTGCATGGTGGTATTCAAAGGAGAGTTGGTCGTTGTGCTTATGATTGCCGAAGCCTTTGGTGCCGACAACCCCGTTGGTGATCAGCAGATAATGCCCGTTTTCGCGCATTACCGCCAGACCGGCTTCGGGATAAAGCTGAAAATTGGCCGGAATCTGTCCCTGCGTCCGTGGTTCGGCAGGGGGGGCGCCTCCCCACCAGGCTGCTTCCCAGTTACCATCGTCTCCGGCCAATTCCAGCCAATCCTGTTCTTGCAAGACGGTAGCAGCGGACGCGAAGATGTGGCGAGGATCTTGCGGGTTCAAGCCAGAGAAATCAGTGAAAATATGCAGCCGCCCGTCATCAGCGTCCCCCACCTGGGGCATCAGACCATCAGGACGCAATACACCGGCCAAAAACGCGACCACACGACGCAGGCTGTCCCGATAGGATGCCGACAGCGGCTCGCCACGCACCTCGGCCAGGCAGGCGGCCCCCAGGAACAGCTCAGCGACCAGGCGGTGGTAAGGAATCGACGACTCATAGTCAGCACCATCGCTGAGAATTTGGACTCGCATCTCCTCTTCCAGGGCTGCCCGGCAAAAGGCATCCCACTCACGTCCGACGGCGAAGTCGTGAAACAGGGTGGAGAGATAAAATAACCCGACGACATTGCTTAAGAAATGGTTGCTGGTCACCTCGTAATGGTTTTCGAGGTTAGCGGCGATGAAGCGGCCATGGGCATAGAGCGCTTCGTAGGCGCTTCGCCAGAACGCCTCATCCAACCCATCGGCATTGCGCACCATCTCCAAGGCGAGAGCCCAGTTAGCGGCGCGGATGGCAACATCCATGGTACAGGTCCAGTTGATCCCGAGACCTACCGGGTTCGCCTCCAGAAAGTCGTGCAGTTGATCGGCGATCTCCCGGGCATAGCGATCGTCGCCGCTGAGCAGATAGGCCTGCCCGAGGGTCGGCCAGTGCTGACAGCGTGACAGTTCCCACGGGAGCTTGATGTCGGCATCCGGCGGCCGCATCTCGTAGAGATTCCATTTCTTGTACGGCACCTTTTGGGGAAAGCGGCAACCACGGATTGGGTCGAGATACCAGTCGATGGGCTGGTAGGCGCCGCGCGCCGGACGCTCGGGATCAACCGGCTGGAAGGGTCCGCTGCCGAGCAGGTCAAAACGGTGGTCCATGATCTCTTCGGCGCCGGCCAGTGTATCCCTGACCTGGCGTGAACAATGGACCTTGAGGGTAGCCAGCCTTGACTCCGCCCCGTGGACATAGAGCCTGGGCTCTCTTCTCAACTTGACCAGCCTTTCTGCCAGGTCGATTCCCTCTTCTCGGGCAGCCTGGACCAAATTCTCCGGTGATTGGGGGACGATCGGAGTCGAGACCGCAGCCCGCCGCAGCAGGCGGCGGGCAATTCGTTTGGCCAGATTCAACATCAACGCTTACCTGGCTTGTGGGCTTTAATGATGAGGTTCCAACCCATCATCCGGCCCATGAAATCAAGCGGCAACCACCGCAGTCCAGCCGGCAGTTCTTCTTTAGTCAGCTGGTGCTGGTCTATGGAAATATTTGTAAAATCGGTAAACATGGCGCTCAGACGACGGGGGGTATAAACTTTCACCAACGGACGGGCGCCAGCCTCGGAAATTTCGACACTGCGAGACATGATCTCGCCCATCGAATAGAGATTCAATTCCCCCTGGGATATGCCGATATCACGCATGAGATTGCGCCAGTAATGGAGAGAATTTTCCGCGTAGACCATGATGATGGCCTTGCCGCCGGGGCGCAACACCCGGTAAATATCGCGCACCACCTGAATGGTGTTGGGGGTATGATGGATTACACCGTTGCTGTAAACAACGTCAAAGGTGTTGTCGTCATAAGGCAGTCTTTCCGCGTCATGGTGGACAAAACACCCCTCCAGACCACGAAGACTGAAGTTCTCCTGGGCGAGGGCCAGATGACCGGCTGAGAGGTCCACATCCGTAACAAGGGCGCCGTGCTTGGCAAACTGGGACAAGTCTGTGCCCAGGCCTCCCCCGATCTCAAGCACCTTCTCCCCGGCATGCCGGGTAAATTCCATGATTTCAGGCATCCATGGAGCATAGGTGCCATAGCGGTATTTTTCTGCCTCCAGATACCAGTCAAGGGTATGGAGGCTCGCTTCCTTCACATAATGTGAACCGCAGGCATCCTGATTCCATTGGTTCTGCACCTCATCCTTATAGGCATCGCCGGTGACGATCCGTTCCGCCTCAAGCGGTGATTCCGTTGGCCCTGTAGCGGGGGAAGGCGTAATCAGCTCTTTCATTGCCGGCCATAACCTGCCGACATGGCGGTCCCAGGAATAATGATCGAACACTGCCTGGCGCGCGTTGTTCCCCAGGGCGGTGCATTTCCCTGGATCACCGCACAAGGACACGACCGCCTTTACAAATTCTTCAATATCTCCGGGTCTGCATAAAACAGCACGCTCATCCTTCACTTGAGCACCACCTTGGACGCCGAAGTCCGACACCCGCAAGGCAGGCCGGAGCACCTCACCTATCTGTTCCAGATCGCTGGCAACAATGCCGCCTGCCATGGCCATATATTCGAAGATTTTCGTTGGCGATCCAAAAAAACGGCTGTCCACCATATGTGCATTGTGGGGTGAAACGAATACATCCGCGGCCGCCAGATAACGTGCGCCCTGCTGCTGGGGAACACGGCCGGTGGAGATCACCCGGCCTGCCAACCTGTGCTTTGCTACTGCATCATCCACCAGGTGCTTGTGGTTGCCGTCCCCGATCAGTAAGAAACGGATGTTTTCGTCCGCTGCGCAGATCAGGGGAATCGCTGCGGCCAGCACGTCCACGCCATGCCAACCGCCAAAGGTGCCGGTGAAACAGATAACGCGGTGTTCCGGAGCAAGGTTCAGCTCCTGGCGTATCGCATCTTTTTCCTCTCCGATCCTGGGCCGGTAGCTCTCGATATCAGCCCCATTGGGGTTGACCAGAATCTTGGCCGGATTGACTCCGCGCCGAATCAACTCCTCGCGAATAGGCTGTGACACCACGGAGATGAGCGAGGCCTGCCGGAACGCCACAGTTTCACACTGCAGGTAATGCTCTTCGAACTCATAACCCGTGCCGTCAAAGCTCCTCTTCATGGAAATTTCGGAGCCGTTGTATTCCACGATATAGGGGATGCCCAACTCTGCGCTCAAACGGGCGCCGGCATAGTTGCCAAGGCAGATACGCTCATAGATGTAAGCGGGCCTGAGGAGTTCGACTGCGGACTTCAAGGCCGTATAGTAGTAATCGCTGGCCGCAACAATGTTTTGTTCATTACCCTCCGGCTGGGGACAGGCAACGATCTGCTGGTGAATTCCCATTTCGTCCAGCAGCGCATACCGGTGGGGCATGAAGGCCACCAGGTTTTCGCTCACCCGGGACAGTGATTGCGCAACATAGCAGGTATGGCCATAACTGCCTCCCGAACTGATGGGAGCCCAGAAGTCCAGGCGCAAATAGACGCCGGTGCCGGGAATGGGCGTAGCGGGCCCAATCTCACCATCAAGCCACTTAGGAAGCGCCGGAGTCCGGGCGGGGACAGCATCCAACGGGTTCTCGGGTATGTGCAAACTGACAGAAACCTGTTGACTAAAAGCACCCCTGGCCAGACGGGGCCAGATGCCACCGAAGAACTGCCGGTCTGCCTCGCCGATCCGGTTGACCGCATATGCCTTGGCGCGGCGCATCAGACGAATCGCCACCTCCAGTGTAACCGCTCCGCCCAAAAGGAAGCTAGCCTTCAATCGCAGCAACGGACCCATGGTTCTGTTCCAGACAAGCAACCAGCGATAGACCTGGCGATGGCGTCGGAAACTTGCGAACCGTTCTTCATCCACTACCTCGAAGGCCTGTTCACCAGGCCAATGCAGCAGCACAGCAAATCCCTTGTCCAGCGCCTTGCCGGCAAGATTCAGTTTGCCCTGGTCAAGCAGACCATGCGCCATTTCGATAATCAGTCCCGTTGCCCCGGAGTTCTCCAAAGCCGACAGTGCTGGTTGCCCTAATCGTTTTAGTGGCGGTAATTGGATCTTCGCCTTGTGCCGCTCGCTGAAATCGCTAAAACGCACGTCATTGATCAGCACGCCTGCTTCCAGGTCAGCCGCAAGGTAAAAATAGGACTTAGAGTGCTGCTCACTCATCCACAGCCTCCCTGCCGAACAGCAAATCCTCAATATGCAGCGACACGGCCGTGGTCTCGATAATCTCATCAAAGGAGATGGGCGCATCACCACCTGCTGCAATGGCGTCACCCAGGCGACTCAGTTCTTCGAAATGCCCCTTGTCCACCTGGTCGCTACTCCACAACACCTCGCCGTCGCCGGCACGCAGCAGGCGTTTGTAATCATCGACCACATAGGCCTCACCGTCGCAAAAAACCTCAATGCGTTCTTTTGGCATACCTTTCTTCGGGCCCAAAGACGTATAAATCAGATTACCGACGCTGCCGTCCCGATAGGCGATGGTGGCGCAGAAGTTATCATTGCGCAGGTACGGCATTACCCCGGGATCAATCGAGGTCGCGGAGATCTGTACCGGCGGGGCCTTGGCAAGCGAACGGAAGACATCATACATATGACAGGCCTCACCAATGTTGCGGCCACCACCCTGCTCGTTCTGTATCCAGCTCTCTGTCGGGATATAACCGCCGTTCAGCCGGTAGTTGATGATCAGCGGCGAACGGCGATCCGCCAACACCTCGCCAAGTTTCTGCAATGCCGGCGAAAAACGGCGATTGAAGCCGACCATCAACAAAGGCTGCTGCTCTAAACCATGATAGGTTTCGACGATCCGATCCAATTCGTCCCAAGTCAGCGCCAACGGTTTTTCCACGAAAATGTGCTTGCCGGCCTGCAGACTGCGCACAACCTGATCGGCGTGCTGGTTATGGCGGGTGGCGATCACCACCATGTCGAAGCTCGGGTCCTGCAGGATCTGGTCGAGGTCTGTAGCGAGCACTTCAATCTGGTTTGCGCGCGCGAAATTACTGGCCTGGAGCGCGCTGCGACTCACCACGGCGCGCAGAAAGTAGCGGTCCTTGCGTTTTTCCATCTGCGGCACAAGCATCGAAATGCCGAAGGCGCCGGCGCCGACCAGAGCGTAGTTAATTACCCGCTCCAGTGGTTTGCGATGTCCGCGGATGGTGATACGGGGGCTGTCGGAAGCATCGTCGAGTTCTCGGCCGTCGGCGGGGAAGCTGAGCAACACCCCCAGCGGCATTTCCTCACTCTCGGTCAGCTCTTTGTAGGCGCCCGGCGCCTCGTTCACAGAGACGACTCGGTCAATCAGTGCTTCAACATCCAGGCGACCGCGGGCTATCAGATCCATATAGGCCTGCATATTGCGATTCAGGGTCCAGCGGACATAGGCGAAGGGGTAGTCAATTCCCAGTTCCTCGTAGTTACGATCGTAACGCCCGGCACCATAGGAAGTGCTCATGACCAGATCGATTTCCTTGCGGTAGAACTGACCGCGCTGAACATTCAAGCCAACATCGCCGACGATCACTACCCGACCTTTGGCGCGGGTCACTTCCATCGCCAGATTGATGACCGCATCGGATTTGGTTGCCGCCGTGATAATGGTCCGATCACTGCCACGACCGCCAGTAACATCGCGCACCAGTGCCTTGTACTTTTCAGTATCGGAACAGCCCTCCTCCATCCCAAGTGCCTTGGCTCGCTCGACCCGGCCGGGGTCGATATCCAGGCCGATCACCTTGCAGCCATTGGCCCGCAGCATCTGGACAGTTAGCTGCCCGAGCAAACCGAGGCCGAGCACGCAGAAGGTCTCGCCCAACTGCGGCTCACTCCGCCGCACCCCCTGCAGGGCAATGGTACCCACGGTGGTGGTCGCCGCGTGGCGCACGCTGCACCCTGCCGGAATCCGGCACACCAAATTACGCGGCACGCTCACGTAGTCGGCGTGGTTGGCTTTGCCCGCCCCGCCGCAGGCGACACGATCACCGGGTACCAGACCCATGACCTTTGCGCCGACCGCCATCACCACCCCGGCGGCAGAATAGCCCACATTCCAGCCTTGCTCCTCCAACTCACTTTGGGGAAGGCCATTTTCAAGGGGTGAGGCCATGCTCACCTCGACTGTTTCCAGGCTCAAGCGTGATTGTGCGCCGAGGCCGGCATTGGCAATCACCAGCACTGTTTTCCCAGAATCGCCAGGGTTGAAAATCAAGCGATCCTCAAATTTACCCCTTTCATAACTACGGTTGCCAAGCCAACCGTCCTGGGCCTCGTTAAGCAGACCAAGGGCAATCCGGCCCTCCAGCACCTCACCCCGGACACAAACGATGGGTACCTTACCGGCCTCAATATCGATCTGCTGAGAGAGCGCCTGATAAGCAGCCTCCGAATGATCGGTAACCAACTCGAACCGACCATCCACCTGCTCGGCGGAGACGGCATTACACTTACTCCACAGGACATCCCCGAGGCCGATCACCGGTGTTTCCTCCGGCCGGCGCTTGGGTAAGGCACGAGCGGCAACGTCGCGGGCAATACGCGACACGCGGCGCATAGCCTTGCCCGGATTACGGACAGCCAGACCCAGATAGGTATGGGCAAGCCTGGTGTAGGCTTTGGCCTTTTCCACCGTGCCGGCATCGGCGAGCGGCGAGTCGGGTGGCCGCAGTCCGGCAATCTCGGTACCCACGCTGATCATTGAATATTCGACGCGGATCAGAACACTATGGTCATCGATCTCGGGTCTGGGCATGCGGGCCACGACAGCACCAGCCGTATTGCAAAGCACTTGACGCATTACACTTCCTCGATATTCATTACCGGCGGCCTCATTTTTCACCCCGTGACTGGATTTGCCGTTCCACCTCAAAGCTGATGGCTGTGGCCTGGAGTTGATGTTCCAGGGATATCGGCCACTTGCCTTCGTCATGAAGACAGTCGGCCAGGGCCTTAAGTTCTTCCATATGCCCCTTTTGCGTGCTGGAAGCACTCCAGCCCTTGTGGTTGCCGCCGGCACAGACCAGATTTGTGTAGTCATCCAGGGAGATGACTTTCCCGTCGGCATAGATATCCATCCGCTCCTTGGCATGTGACTTGTCACCAAGAGCGGTATAGGTCAGGCTGCAAACCGATCCGTCCTGGTAACTGACGGTGGCGACGAAATTGTCATTACGAGCCCATTGCCTGGACGATGGCGCAATGGAGGCGGCATGGATCTCGACTGCTTCAGCATTGGTAAAATAGTTAAATAAATCGTATATATGGCACGCCTCGCCTATATTGCGGCCTGCCCCTTCTTCGGTATGCACCCAATGACTTAAAGAAATATACCCGGCATTCATTCGGTAGTTGGCAACTATCGGGGTTGTTCGGGAGGATAGAATTTCGGCTGCTCGGCATATCGCCGGCGAGAATCTGCGGTTGAAACCGGTCATCAGCACCGGGCCATCTGGATGACGGCAGTAGAATTCGCTGATCTTCGCCAACTCCTGCTCATTGACAGCCAGCGGTTTTTCCACGAACACATGCTTGCCCGCTTCCAGGGCTTGCAACACCATGGGACCATGGAGGTTGTGGCGAGTGGCAATCAATACCAGATCGATATCGGAGTCGGCAAGAATCTCTTCATAGTCTGTGGTAATATACTCAGCCTTGTACTGACTGGCCACAGCCTTGGCATTGGCCCCTGTCCGGCTCATCACGGAGCGAAGTCGGAAGCGATCGCGCAGTTTGAACATGTTTGGCAAATGCACACCTTGGGCAAAGCTGCTGGCTCCGGCCAGGGCCACACGGATCATGCCTTTTCCGGCACGGCAGGCGGGTTTGAGGCTGACCAGACGTTTATCACGCCCTTCACGCTCCGGGTAAGCCAGGAAGACAAGCAATGGCTTCTCGCCTTCTTCATTCAGCCGAGCATAAGCTTCACCGGCCTGATCCACCGGATAGCTTTCCCGGGTAAAGCGCTCCAGAGTCAACCGCCCATCCGCCAGCATCCGGAGATACGCCTCCATATTGCGATTTTCTGTCCAGCGGACATAGGGTAGCGGATAGTCGTGGCCACCTTCCTCATAAACCGGGTCATAACGGCCGGGACCATAGGAGGTGGAGATGAGAAAATCCAGTTCCTTGGCGTAGAAATCGGACCTCTTGAGGCCAAGACCTACATCACCGACCAGGACAACTCGTCCCTTCTTGCGGGTAGCCTGGGCAGCCTGGCTCACAACCTCGTCACTTGCTGTGGCCGCGGTGATAACCGTTGCGTCCGCACCGAAATCATCTGTCAGCTTGAGAACCCGTTCGACAAATCTCTCATTACGGGCATCAATGCCGTAATCCATCCCATTCGCGAGAGCCATCTGTACCCGGTGAGCATCCAAGTCTGTGCCAATCACCCGGCAACCATTGGCTTTCAGAAGCTGAACCATCAGCTGGCCAAGGATACCCAGACCAACGACGGCAATGGTTTCGCCGAGGGTCGGGGCGGTCCTGCGCAAGCCTTGCATGGCAATAGCACCGAGGGTGACGGTGGAAGCATCCTCCGTTGACAATCCCTTGGGAATTTTAACCGCCAGGTTGACAGGTACATCGATGACTTCGGCATGATTGGCGATGCCTGCGCCGGCGCAGGCGACAAGATCACCCGCCGCAAAACCGACAACTTCGCTGCCAACTGCGAGCACTTGCCCGGCGGCAGAATAGCCGGTGGCGCTGCCCGCCGAAAGCTTGCCGCGAACACGGTCGAGCGTTCGTCTGACGCCCTGGTCGCGCATCATCTCCAACACCCGTTTCACGTTCTCTGGTTGTTTCAATGCACGGCGGTAAAGAGGCATTCCCGACATTTTCAGCCCTGTCATCTCGGTACCAACACTGACACAGGAATGCGCGAGCGCCACCAACACGTTCTTGGGACTGACCGTTGGCGCCGGCACCTCTTCGACCACGGCAGAGCCGCCTTTGATCAACACCTGTTTCACTGTCAAATGTACCGATTGTCTGCGAATCTGCTTGCGGCGAAAGGCCTGAAACAAATCTTCTTGAATACGTATTGATCCACACAAAGGACACAGATATCAGCCGGTATCAAGGCAAGATCACCATCCCCCGGCTCTGCTCTCTGCAATCCCGGCAGTTGCCCCCGGTGCAAACGTTTGATTTTTCCCCGGCAGGGGTGGGTTTTGGAAATGGTCATAATATTAAGTTCATTTGATCAGCAGACGCCGACATCAGGGTATTGATATTACAGGGGGATACTGCCAGCCGTTGGCCGTTGCAGCGCAGGTTATCGGTTTTCCCGCACCTGCATTACAATCCGTCCATGCACGACTGAAGGCCGCGTAACTCCATCAAAAATATAAATTCTGTAAGATGGGCGACACCCTGGCATACTACCGTCCTTAGGAGGATGCAACCTGCTCATCCGTTGACCTGTATATATGATATATTCAGCGGGTGTCAATTAAAAAAGGCTGCACGAAGAGGGCGGAACAGCACCTGCCTCTTCGCGCAATACCCTGTCCAGAGGAGTGTGGTTTACCTGGCGATTGGGAAGACCTAAAAGAATTACCACATTTTCCTGCTCTGAGAATGAGCAAAAAAGGCCCCGGGCAAAAACAGCATCATCGATCGCAATGTCCCACTCCATGTGCGTTGAACATGACATCTTTATTGCGAGCGGTCACAGACATGAAAAAAATTAATTACTTACCATAAATATCATTGAATGGCAAATCCGAACACGGATCACCGGCCGAACCCTTGAGCTGGAAAAAAAGCCTGAGCCCTTTTTTCACGGTTTCGGAAAAGATCTTGGGGGAAAAATAATTGCCGGCAACCCTTTTATTGATCTCGGCCAGGGTCGGATAGGGATGTACGGCACCGGCCAGGGTGCTGAGTTTCATCTTGCCGTTTAGAATGGCCACCCATTCGCTGATCAACTCGCCGGCATGGGGGCCGCAGATCTGCACGCCGATGGGTTTTTCCTTGTCATCAAGGATCATCTTAATGCGGCCGACCCGTTCACCCTCGGCCAGGCTGCGGTCGTTGGCTGCAAATTCCTCGCTCCACACCTGGTAATCGATGCCCGCGGCCCTGGCCGCCTTCTCATTCATGCCGATGGAGGCAAGCTCCGGATCGCTGTAGGTGCACCAGGGCATCCAGGTGTAATCAGCCCGGCGGGGCAGATGAAAGATGGCGTTGCTGACCACGATACCGCCTTCATAGCCGGCCGCATGGGTGAACTGGAAGCTGCCGTTGATGTCACCCGGCGCATAGATATGCCGGTGATTGGTGCGCAGCCGGTTATCCACGGCAATGCCCTTTTTATCAAAAATAATGCCGATGTCCGCCAGGCCAAGGCCTTCCACATTGGCGGCTCTTCCCAGGGCCACCAGCAGGGCATCAACCTGGAGGACCACCTCCCCGCCCCCGGCGTCGGTAAGCCTCACCTCTTTAGCGGTGCCCAGATCACGCACGCCGAGCACCCTGGTGTTGAGATAAAATGTCACTCCCTCCTCGGCCATGACCTGCATGACCAGGTCCGCCATGTCCTGGTCCTCTTTGCTGAGGATCTGGCCGCTGCGCTGGATGACGAACACTCTGGTGCCCAGCCGGTTGAAGGCCTGGGCCATTTCAATGGCAATGGGGCCGGCGCCGAAGACCGCCATGGTCGCGGGCAGCCGGTCGAGGTAAAAAATTTCCCGATTGGTCAGAAATGGCGTGGCCTCAAGGCCGGGGATGGGGGCCGGGGCCGGCGAAGAGCCGGTGGCAATGACCCATGCCCTGGCCGAATAATTCCTGCCGTTTAATGATACGCTATGCTCGTCGATAAAGCGGGGTGCGCCGAACTCCACCTTCGCCCCCAGCCTGCAGAAGCGTTCCACCGAGTCGTGCCGCTGAATGGTGGCGATGACCGACCTGATCCTGTCCCGCACCCGGACAAAATCAACCGGCTGCACCGTGATCTCCGGCAGGCCGTAGTGTGCCGCCCTTTTCATGGTCTGGTAGACCTGGGCCGAACGGATGAGGGTTTTACTCGGCACACAGCCGAAGTGGAGACAGTCGCCGCCCAGTTGCGGATCTTTTTCCACCAGCAGGGTTTTCGCCCCGAGCTGGGCCGCCCCGGCGGTGACGGTAAGCCCCGCGGCGCCGCCGCCGATGACCCCGATATCAAAATCAAATTTCGTCATGGTTCCCCCCTTTTCTTCTGTTCACCGCAGCCATGATCTTTTTTACGGTCAGCGGAAACAGCCCCAGCAGGGCAAAAGAGACCAGCAGGCTGGGCGAGAGAATGCCGGATGCGGAGTCAATTTTGGCCAGTTCCTTGCCGGCATTGACATAGACAATGGTGCCGGGCAGCATGCCGATCTGCGACACCCAGTAATACTGAAAAATCGGGATCCTGGTGATCCCCATGGCCAGATTGATGAGAAAAAAGGGAAAGGCCGGCACCAGCCGCATGGTGAAGAGGTAGAAGCCGCCCTCCCGTTCAATGCCTTTGTCGATCGGCGCCAGCCGCTCGCCGAATTTCTTCTGCACCCAGTCCCGCAGCAGAAAACGGGACACCAGACAGGCCAGCGTTGCCCCGATGGTGCTGGCAAAGGAGATGACCACCGTGCCCACCGCCAGGCCGAACAGCGCCCCGCCGGCCAGGGTCATGATCACCGCCCCGGGCAGGGAAAGGGCCGTCACGGCAATGTAGATCAGCATGTAGGAGGCAATGACTGCCAAGGGCCTTGCCCCATACAGCCCGGCAAAGCGCTCCTGGGACTGCTTCAGATAGTCGAGGGACAGATACCGCCCCAGCCCCAGATATTGGAAGGCGGCAAGGCAGCCGATAATCAGCCCGACAATGGCCGCTTTTTTGGCAAACTCCCTATTGACTGTCATCTGTGCGTAAACCATACGCCGCGGTGCCGATCAGGGCGGCCTTGGGGTTGATAATGACCGAGACGGGAATAGCCGCCAGCAAACCGGACATCTTCCCCTTGCCGGTAAAACGATTGATGAAATCCTTTTGCTGCAGCAGGGGGAGAATTCTCGGGGGGATGCCGCCGCCGATATAGATGCCGCCGGTGGCCAGCACGGTCACCGCCAGATGGCCGCAGGCCCCGGCCAGGATCCCGGTAAAAAGACGCAGGGTCTCAGTGCAGACCGGGCATCTTTTCCCCGGCCCCAGCGCCGCCCGCACAATCACCGGGGTGGGATCAACGGCTGCGGCCAGTTCCGCCCGCAGCCAGTCAGCTTCGGCAAACCCGCCGGTGTCAATCAGAAATCGATAAATATTGGGCAGCCCCGAGCCGGAACAGAGCGATTCAAAGCTCGGCTCAATGCCATGATCGAGCAGGAAACCAAGCAATTCCAGCTCGTCAGGATCAGCAGGGGGAAACCCCGCATGTCCCCCTTCGGAAGGGCAGGCCAGATAACCGCTGCCAGCCCAGATACAGAAGGCGATGCCCAGCCCGGTGCCCGGCGCCACCACCCCCAGCGCCCCCTTGTCCTGCCGGGTACCGTGCTGCAGAACAAGCAGGTCATTATCCGTCAAATGCGGAATGGAGCTGGCCACAGCCACCAGGTCGTTGATAATGTCAACCCTGGCCAGGGCAAACTGCCCGGCAATATCCCTGCCGGCTATCTCCCAGGGGAGATTGGTCAGTTTGACCCGGTTGTTTAATACCGGGCCGGCCACCCCGAAACAGGCGCGATCCGGCTGCAGCTTCACCCTCTGCAAAAAGACTGTAAGCAGTTGCGCAAAGGATGCATAATCCCGGCTTGCCAGGGTAGCCTGGTGCATGGGACGGCTTAAACCTTGATCAGCGGCAAAGATTGCCACATCCGTCTTGGTGCCGCCGATGTCGGCGGCGAGGAGATAGGTCATTGATCCGTTTCAGAATTGAGGGGTTGGTTACATTTTCATGAACTTCAATAAGTCATTTTTCTACCACAAAGCACACCGAGATCACAGAGAAAATATTTCAGTCAGTTAACAGTGTGCTCTGTGCTCTCTGTGGTGAATCTTCAGTTTTTACGAAGCCATCAGATTTTCGGCAGAATCACCTGCCGGTGCCTGGGGATATACTCCAGCACGGTCTGGACAAAGGCCGCATGGCTCCAGGTGAGCGGGCTCACGGAAAGCGGCGCATTGGTATAGGGATGCACCTGTTCGGCCATGACCCCGCTGGGCAGGGTCCGGTCAGCCACCCACTGCATGATCTCCAGGGCCTTTTTCAGTTCCGCCGCGTTTTTCGCCCTGGCAATGTACCATTGGGCCAGCCACAGGGTGGAAATGAACCAGGGATTGCCGGCTACATTGGACAGATCATCGGAAACCTGATGATACTTGTCATTCTCATAACGGGCCATGCCCCCCACCGCCGTCCTGACCCACAGCTTGTCTTTCACCGCCTCCATGGTGCTGACAATCTGCGGATGATCAGGGGTAAACATGCCGAAATACCATAAGCCCATCAGGGAGGCGTCCAGCCGGGTGTCAATCTCCCAGGAACCGTCCTTGCCGCGGTTGATCATCCTGGCGAAATGGCCCGCCTCCTGCTGCCAGAGATATTTCTCCACCCCGGCCTTGATGCCGGCCGCCCCGCGCCGGTAATCCTCCGCCAGATCCGCCTGGCCAAAGGCCTGAGCAAAACGGGCCGCGGCCTCAAGACCCGCCCATACCGCCCCGGCGGTCCAGCCATGCACCCCCTTACGTTCCTCCCACAGATCCCAGGAGGGCAGCGGCAATCCGGTTTCCTCATCCCGGAAGGCCAGCAGCCAGTTGGCGGCCCGCACAATCAGCCCGCGGTAATGGGGCTTGATAAACTCAATATCGTGGAAACGGTCAAAATGTTTCCATAATGCCCAGAGAACCAGGGCCGTCTCATCCTCCTGCACCGGCAGCTGGCGCTCGCCGTCCCTGTACCAGCCATGCCAGGAGGAGGCGAGCGAGCCGTCCGGGTTGTATTTGTGGAGCAGAAAGCCCTCCCGGGTGATGACCTGGTGGCACAGGGCGAAAAAACGCTGGGTGATTTCCGCGTACCCCGCATCGATCAGGGCCGAGGAGACCAGGGCCCCGTCCCGGGGCCACATGTAGGAATAAGTATCGCAGTTGAAACCAGCGATATCAAAATCATTGGCGGCCAGAATGGCGCCGTGGTTGTCAATCTGCGAGCGCAAAATCAGCAGGCTGCGCCGGTACAGGCGCTGCAGATCCCTGGGCAGCATGTCGATGCAGTCTTTTTCCTTATTGACCCACAGGTGCCAGTAGTCCCTGGTTCTGGTCAGATAGGGATCAGCGCCCCGCCGGCAGAGATTGTGCTGAATATTCATCACCTGGGCATAATCCTCCCCCACTCCCAGCCAGTACCATCCCTCGGCCCAGCCGCCGCCGGGAACCTCAAGATGAAGGGCCACCACCGAGTCCACGCTGCCTTGGGCCACCGGGTTGCCGGAGAGCACGCCATCCTCCGCATCGCGCCAGGTGCCGACCTTATCGCCAACGCCCTTGACGCCCACGGCCCACTGGTCAAGCCCGGCGCTGCACTCCCCGGGCCGGCCCTTGGCCGTGCTCACCAGAAACCAGCGTTTGCCCTTGTAATGAATCAGCACCCGCTTGTCCGGCTCATAATAGGCGCAGTCACCCACCGCATGGCCGCCGATACGCAGATCCTGGCCGAAAAAAAGACGAACCTCCCTCTTTTTCTCCGCCAGATTATGCACCAAGATCTTTTTCAGGTAGATATCCACATGAAAATCCACCACATCGTGGCAAACCAGCTCCAGACCAAGCTCAGGATGGAACAGCTTCACCTCGGTCACCAGCGAATCATCCAGATACTGCAGGCTGCGTTGCCAGCGCCCATCGTCGAGCCAGCGGAAGGTATTCTCCACCCAGACGCCCATACGGCAAGGCTCCCCGGCCGTATGATTTTCCTGCCCCACATAGGGCCAGTAAATGTCGCGCAGCTGATAATTTCCGTCAAAATTAATCAGCAGCGAGCCGTTTCCCACCGGAATGTCACGGGGCACTTTTCACCTCTCTGCGGTCACGGATCTTATCCACCTGCTCCCTGGCCGCCTCCGGCCCCCAGCTGCCGGCCGGGTAAGGATAGAGCTGCTGCGCACGTCCCTGGCAATGTTCGCATTCATTCAATATGGGGGTGAGAATTCTCCAGGTCTGCTCGATGCCGTCCTGCCGCCAGAACAGCAGATGGTCGCCGAGAATGCAGTCCAGCAGCACCTTTTCATAGGCGTCCAGCAGCGGACTGGTGTCATAGCGGAAATCCATGGTCATGGGCCGCAGGCAGACCCTGGGGCCGGGATTCTTGGTCTGAAAGGTGAGGCTGATCCCCTCCTCCGGATAGATTCCCAGCACCAGCCGGTTGGGGACAACCTTTTCCCCGAGCACATCCCGGAAGATGGAGTGGGGCACCTCCTTGAACTGGATGATGATCCGGGTCTGCTTGCCGGCCATGCGCTTGCCGGACACCAGCCAGAACGGCACCCCCTGCCAGCGCCAGTTCTCCACATAAAAGCGCATCAGGGCAAAGGTGGGGATCAGCGAGTCCGCCGCTACCCCCGGTTCCTGGCGATAGCCCCGGACCTCTTTGCCGTCCAGCAGGCCCGGGCCATACTGCCCCAGCACCACCTCGCCTTCCCTGCGGGAAAAGGGCCGGATCGAGCGGAACAGCTTGGCCTTTTCATCGCGCACCCGCTCCGAGGCAAAATGGGAGGGGGGTTCCATGGCGATAAGGGACAGGAGCTGCAGCATGTGATTCTGGAACATATCGCGGATGACCCCGGCCTGTTCATAGTAGCCGGCCCGGTTCTCCACCCCCAGTTTCTCGGCCGCCATGATGCCCACATAATCGATGAAACCGCGGTTCCAGATCGGTTCAAAAATGGCATTGGCAAAGCGGAACATCAGGATGTTCTGCACCGTCTCCTTGGCCAGGTAATGATCGATGCGGAAAATCTGTTCCTCCTGGAAATGCTCATGCAGGGTCCGGTCAAGGTCCAGTGCGCTGTCCAGATCCCGGCCAAAGGGCTTTTCCACCACGATGCGGGACCAGCCCCGATTATCATTATGCTGAACGGCAAGCCCCACCCGGCCGAGCATTCCGGCCACCACCGGATAAAGAGAGGGCGGCAGGGCGAGATCAAAAATCAGGTTGCCCCCGGTGCCCCGCTGCCGGTCCAGCTCATCGAGATAAGCGGCCAGTTCCCGGAAGGATTTTTCCGAGTCATAGGCCAGCTGCCGGTAAAAAAGCAAGGCGGCGAACTCGGGCCAGGGCGACATGTCGGACTTGCCGTTGCCCGCGCAGGCCTCTTTCATCCGACTGCGGAATTCATCACCGCTGAAAGGGGTCCGGGCGCAGCCGACGATGGCAACCGGCTCAGGCAGGGAGCCGGTCAGATACATATGATAGAGGGCGGGAATGAGCTTGCGGGCCGTCAGATCGCCGGATGCCCCGAAAATAACGATGATGCAGGGGTCCAGATCAGCCGCCGTCAGGCAACCGCAGCTGCCTTTCTCACTGCTTATCTTTTCTTTGATTACGTTCGTTTCCATATTGCCTCTTACAGGATCACTGAAGCCATTACACTCATAATTCACACCTTCTTCACCGCATGGCCGCCGAACTCCCGTCGCAGAGCAGCCAGCACCTTGTTTTCAAAGGCATTTTCCTTGCGCGATTGGAAACGCGCAAAGAGCGCCATGGTGATGACCGGCGCGCTGACCCCGCTGGCAATGGCCTCTTCCACGGTCCAGCGGCCCTCACCGGAATCATCCACATACCCCTGCAAGGCATCAAGCCTGGGATCCCCGGCAAAGGCCTCCTCCAGCAGTTCAAGCAGCCAGGACCGGACCACGCTGCCCTGGTTCCACAGATGGGAAACCTTTTTGAAATCAAGGTGTTCGGCATAGGGCGAGGCCTCCAGCAGGGCAAAACCTTCGCCATAGGCCTGCATCATACCATACTCAATGCCGTTATGGATCATCTTGACAAAATGGCCGGCCCCGGTGGGACCGCAGTAGAGATAACCGTCTGCCGGGGCCAGGGCCTTGAAAACAGGCTCAAGATAGGCAAAAATCTTCTCATCGCCACCCACCATGGTGCAGTAGCCGACCGAGAGTCCCCAGATGCCGCCGCTCACCCCGGCATCGACAAAATGAATGCCCGCGCCCTTCAGATAGGCGGCCCGGCGGATATCATCCCGGTACCTGCTGTTGCCCCCCTCAACGATGATGTCGCCCGGGGCAAGGATATTGCGCAGCTTCTCCAGATGTTCGTCAATCACCTTGCCGGCCGGCAGCATGAGCCACACCACCTTGGGCCGCTCATCGAGCTTTTCCGCCAGCTCCTGCAGGGAAAAAGCGCCTTCCGCCCCTTCTTTGACGAGCTCTTCCGTCTTGTCCGGGCTGCGGTTATAGGCAACCACCTGCTGGCCGCCCTGTATGAGCCGGCGCGCCATGTTCATTCCCATTCTGCCCAGTCCGATTATCCCTGTTTTCATGATGATACCTCTTGGAATTCACGATTAAAAGCTCCATGTTCATGACGATTGAAAAAGCATACATTATTTGTTATGAAAAATAAATGGCAACTGAGCAGGCAGGGAAATTTTCCGGCAGACGGGGTTATCCGGTTTTCGGCAATTCATGCTCTGCAGAAAAAAATGATATGATAACGCGGAGAAAGATGTAAATTGGCAAATCAGGACAGTTTGTAAGAGAATTGGGGCAGAGCATGCTGAATATATTGATCATCGACGATGAGGCCAACATCCGCAAGACCCTCTCGTATTGTCTGGCGGCGGAAGGGCATACGGTCATTGCGGTGAGCAATCCCGCTGATGCCATTGCGGAGGCCGGGAGGCGAGCCTTTGACCTGGCTTTCCTGGACCTCAGACTCGGCGAGCAGGACGGGATGGATTTAATTCCCGTCCTGCTGTCGGATTCGCCCTGGACCAAGATCGTGGTCATTACGGCACACGCCTCCATCGAAAGCGCCGTGGCAGCGATCAGGCGAGGCGCCACCGATTACATCGCCAAACCCTTCACCCCGGCTCAGGTCAAACTTGCCGCCCGCCGCATCGGCAAGATGCGGGAATTGGAAACAGAGATCGCCGCCCTGAGGGAAGACATGCAGCGGCTTGGCCCGGAAGACCGGCTCCAGAGCAGAAACGCCGGCATGCAGCGAGTGATCGGGATTGCCAGAAAGGCCGCGGCTTCGGAGGCGATTGTCCTGCTCCAGGGGGAAAGCGGCACGGGTAAATCCGTCTTTGCCAGGGCCATTCATCACTGGAGTCCGCGCTCAGCGAAATCCATGGCGGTGGTGCCGTGTCCGGCGGTGCCGTCCGATCTCCTGGAGAGTGAGCTGTTCGGCCATGTCAAGGGGGCGTTCACCGGGGCAAGCCGGGACAATCCCGGGCGGATCGCGGCCTGTGAGGGCGGCACCCTCTTCCTGGACGAGATCGGGGACATGGCCCCGGCGGTGCAGGCGAAATTACTGCGCTTTATCCAGGACAAGGAATATGAGCGCCTCGGTGATGCAACGCCCCGCAAGGCGGATGTGCGTATCCTCGCCGCAACCAACGCCGATCTGGAAAAACGGGTGGCCGCGGGCCGCTTCCGGGAAGATCTGTTCTACCGGCTCAACGTGATCAACCTGACCATCCCCCCGCTCCGGGAGCGGCAGGAAGACATCATGCCCCTTGCCGCGGATTTTCTTGCGTATTTCTGCCGGACCAACCACAAGACGTTCCTTGGTTTCACCGGAGAGGCCCAAGAGGCACTGACATATCATATGTGGCCCGGCAATGTCCGCGAGCTGCGCAACACCATTGAACGGGCCGTGATCCTGGGAGGCGGGGAAATGCTCGGCAAAACCGACCTGCCCGGCAATATCGCCCCCACCGCCGGCACCCCCGCCATCGGCGACAAAGCGCCGTTATCCACCATTGAAGAGCTGCACATCAGAAGGGTCATGGCCTCCACCGCCTCACTCCAGGAAGCGGCGGACATCCTGGGCATCGACCAGGCCACCCTCTGGCGCAAACGGAAACAATATGGCATTTGATCCAGCCTTTTTGCCGTCTTTCCCTTACCTTGCACTTTGCAAGGTTGTTTTGGCAACATCCTTGCCTATCGCAAGACACCCGCCTCTGGAGTTGCCTCTATCTTATTGAAAAAACGTTATTTGTGAGCATGGCATAGCTTGTGCTTTTAGCAGGGCCTGGAGGGTCAAGCTTATGATCGGCATCAGACAAAAAATCATGTTCGGCTTCGGCGGGCTGCTCGTGGCCGTCGCGGCCATCGGCATGCTGACCATGGCCCAGATCGATGACCTGGGCAACGCCATCGATGTGATACTGAAGGAAAATTACCGCAGCGTGGTAGCCTGCCAGGACATGAAGGAAGCCCTGGAACGGATGGACAGCGGCATCCTCTTTACCCTTGCCGGCAACCAGGAGGAGGGTAACCGTCTGATCGAGGCATACACCCCCGAATTCCGCGCGGCCCTGGAGAGGGAACTCGACAATATCACCCTGCCGGGAGAACGGGAGAGGATGGAGCGGATAAAAAACCTCTTTGCGGACTACACCACCGCCATCCCGCAGGTGACCCGGCCCGATCGCCCTGCCGAGGCACGGCGGGCCGACTACTTTTCCATCCTGCAGCCCCTGTTTACGGAGATGAAGGAAAAAGCCCAGGAAGTCCTGCTCATGAACCAGACCAACATGAACGAGGCGAACAACGCCGCCCGGCGCCTGGCGACTACCGCCCAACAGCGCATGTTGGCGGCAATCATCACGGCGGCGTTCCTGGCTCTTCTCTTCAGCCACCTTGTCCGCAGATGGATACTGCGGCCCATCAATCGCCTGATTGAATCCACCACCGAAATCCGCCGCGGCAATCTCGATCTCGGGCTGGAAGCCTCTTCCGGCGACGAGATCGGACTTCTTTCGCAATCCTTTAACGAAATGACCGCCGCCCTGCGCCAGGTGCGCAAAAAGGACAGGGTAAACCTGATGCGGACCCGCCTGGCCACGGAAGAGGTGTTCAAGGCCCTGCCGACCGCCATAGCAGTGCTCGACCTGGAGGGCAGGGTGGAGCTCGCCACCAGGACCGCGGACCGGGATTTCGGCTTCAAACCGGGAATCCTGGCGGCCGATCTTGGCTATGCATGGCTGCTTCCCCTGATCCGCCAGGCCCTGGACGAAGGACGCATCATCGAGGGTGCTCCCTTAAACGGCGGCGGCCAGCGCCTCATGGAGAGCCGCCAGTATCTGTTTCAGCCCCTGGCCGTCCCCATACCTCTTGACCCGGAACATCGGGAATCAACCGGGGTGGCCTTGATTCTGGAAGACGTCACCCAGGGGCATGAGCAACTGAAGGAGAAGCTTGACGTGGTATCCGCCGTTTCCCATCAGCTGAAAACCCCGCTGACCTCGCTTGGCTTGTCTGTCCATCTCCTGCTGGAGGAAAGGATCGGCCCCCTCAATGACAAGCAGACCGAACTGCTCCTTGCCGCCCGTGACGACAGCGAGAAGCTGGTCCGCATCCTGGACGGGTTGCTCGATCTGATCCGGATCGAATCGGGAAAGACCCAGGTGTCCCTCGAGCCTGTGTCGCCCCAGGCCCTTGTCCGGGATGCCATCGAGCCATTCCTGGTCGAGGCCAGGGAAAAAGGAGTAACCATGGTAAATGACGTTCCGGACGACCTGCCCGAGGTCATGGCGGACGCCGGAAAAATCCGCCAGGTCTTTGCGGATCTGCTGTCAAACGCCCTCCGTTTCACCAGCCCGGGCGGCTCGGTGACTGCCCGGGCTTACCGGGAACCGGATCAGGTGGCCTTTTTCGTCGAGGATACCGGCAAGGGAATTGCCCCGGAGCACCTGAGCAATCTGTTCGAGCAGTTCTACCGGGTTCCCGGCCAGGAGGACGAATCCGGCGTCGGTCTGGGGCTTTCCATGGTAAGGGAGATCATCAGGGCCCATGGCGGAGAGGTGAACGCGGCCAGCGAAATCGGCAAGGGGTCGATTTTCCGTTTCACCCTGCCTCTCGGCAAAACCCCGGACAAACCGCAAAGGAGTCTATCATGATGTTGACGGTCTATTTCATGCTCGGCCTGCTCATTTTCATCGGCCTGGCCCTGCTGACCACGGCCTGCGACAAAATTTGACGGCCACTCACAATAGGAGGCAAACATGCTCTATCTGGCAGCGATTACCCTGGTGCTGTGCATGGCGTATCTCGTCTACGCCATCATCGCCCCCGAACGTTTTTAGATTTCAGATTGTAACGGTATAGTATTGAACAACGGTTTTACGGAGGTAAACATGTCGATATTTTTCATAACCCTCCTGCTGGGAGGCACGGCTCTGCTCTCCTGGCCGCTGGGTAAAACCATGACCTGGGCCATGAGCCCGCCGCAGCAAGAAAAGGGATTTCGTTTTCGCCTTGAGTCGGTTTTGCAGAGGCTTGGCGGGGAAATGATCGTCATGGAGCAGAGCTGGCAACAGTATGTCCTGTCGCTGCTGCTGTTCAATGCCGTGATGTTTGCCGTGGTCTTTGCCGTCCTTGCCCTGCAGCAGCAACTGCCGCTCAATCCAGACGCCAAAGGCGCCATCGAGCCGAGTCTGATTTTCAACACGGCGGCGTCCTTCATCACCAACACCAACCTGCAGCACTATGCGGGCGAGGTGACCATGAGCTACTTTTCCCAGCTCTTCGGTCTCATGTGGCTGCAGTTCGTCTCGGCCGCCACCGGCATCGCCGCCCTGGCGGCCCTGGCCAGGGGGCTTTCGGGCAGGACCGGCCTGGGCAACTTTTACAGCGACCTCCTGCGGGCCACCCTGCTTATCCTGCTGCCGCTCGCCACCGCGGGCGCCACCATTCTGGTGCTGGGCGGACTGGTCATGACCCTGGACGGCGCAGCGTTCGCCACAACCCTTGAAGGCGCGGGCCAGACCATCGCCCGGGGGCCGGTGGCTGCCATGGTGGCCATCAAGCAGCTCGGCACCAACGGTGGCGGCTTCTTCGGAGCCAACTCGACCCATCCCTTTGAAAACCCCACCTTCCTCACCAATATCGTCGAATGCATGTTCATCATCCTGGTGCCCATGGCCTCCGTCTGGATGTTCGGCCGCCTCACCGGCCGGCTGCGCCACGCCGCCGTGGTTTTCCTGGTGATGGGGGCGCTGCTTGCGGTCAAGGTCGGTTTCGCCAACTACCTGGAGAGCGCTCCCACGGCGGCCTTCAAAGAATTGCCGGTGGCGGCCGCGGCTAATCTGGAAGGCAAGGAGCTGCGTTTCGGGACGGCCGCGGGGCCCACCTGGGGGGTGCTGACCACCGCCACCAGCAACGGATCGGTAAACTGCATGCACGACAGCCTCAACCCCCTCACCGGACTCGTAGCGCTGATCGGCATGTGGTTCAATGTCACCTTCGGCGGGGTCGGGGTCGGCATGATCAATATGTTTCTCTACATCATTGTCGGCGTGTTCATCAGCGGCATGATGGTGGGCCGCACCCCGGAATACCTGGGACGCAAGGTGGAGACCCGGGAAATGAAATTCGCCCTGCTGGCCATTCTGGTGCATCCCCTGTTAATCCTGGGGGGAACGGCCCTTTTCGCGGCAACATCCTGGGGCGCCGCCACGGTGCACAACCCCGGTTTTCACGGCTTCTCGGAAATCCTTTATGAATTCAGCTCCGCCGCCGCCAACAACGGTTCGGGCTTCGAGGGGCTGGGCGACAATACCGTGCCCTGGAACCTGGCGACCGGCATCGTCATGCTGCTGGGCCGCTTCCTGCCGATTGTCCTGCCGCTCGCCATCGCCGGGTCGCTGGCCGCTAAAAAACCGGTGCCCGCAACCGCTGGCACCCTGCGCACGGACACCCCACTGTTCGGCATCGTCATCCTGGGGAGCGTGGTCTTCATCGGCGCACTGCTGTTTCTGCCGGTGGCGGTGCTCGGCCCCATCGCCGAACATCTGGCCGCGGGAGGGTGAACGTCATGAAAAGACCAGAGGAGAAAGTCATGAACGGCCAGAGCAACGACCATGTCCAGGCCAAACTCGAACGCCGCCGGGCTCGCCGGGCTTCGCTTTTTGAAACAAACATGGTGCGCGTCGCCTGCTGGCAGGCCGTGCTCATGCTGCAGCCCCGGGTTATGGCGCGAAACCCGGTGATGTTTATCACCGAGATCGGCGCGGCACTCACAACCCTGGTGCTGGTCACGGACCTGTTGGCAAACCGGGAAAGCCTGGCCTACACCCTGGCCGTGACGGTGGTCCTGTGGCTCACCGTGCTGTTTGCCAACTTCGCCGAGGCCCTGGCCGAGGCGCGGGGCAAGGCCCAGGCGGACACCCTGAAGCGGACCCGGCGCAGCACCCTTGCCCGCCGGGTGGTTAATGGCGGAGAGGAACAAATCAGCTCCGACGAGCTTCGTGAAGGCGATGCCGTGCTGGTGGCCGCGGGTGAGGTCATCCCCAGCGACGGCGAGGTGGTTGAGGGCGCCGCAAGCGTCGACGAATCGGCCATCACCGGCGAGTCGGCGCCCGTGGTCCGGGAGGCAGGCGGTGACCGCTCAGGCGTCACCGGCGGCACCCGCGTTCTCTCCGACCAGCTCAGGATCCGTATCACGGCCGGGGCCGGCGAGTCGTTTCTCGACCGGATGATCGCCCTTGTCGAGGGGGCTGAACGACAGAAAACGCCCAACGAGCTGGCGCTGACCGTGACCCTGGCCGGGCTGACCCTGGCCTTTCTCATGGTGACCGGGTCGCTGTGGCCCATCGGCCGCTACTTCGGGGTGGATCTGCCCATCCCCACCCTGATCGCGCTCTTGGTCTGCCTCATTCCAACCACCATCGGCGCGCTGCTGGCGGCCATTGGCCTGGCCGGCATGGACCGCGCCCTATCGGCCAACGTCCTGGCCAAAAGCGGCAAGGCGGTGGAACTGGCCGGCGACATCGACACCCTGCTGCTGGACAAGACCGGCACCATTACCATGGGCGACCGCCAGGCCACCGCCTATTTTCCCCTGCCGGGGGTGACCGGTGAGCAGCTTGCCGAGGCGGCCATGCGCGCCTCTTTCGGGGACCAGACGCCCGAGGGAAAATCCATCGTGCGTCTCGGCGAAAAAACCCTTGGCCCCCAGGCGCCCCGCGAAACCCCGCAGGCCAGGATCATTGCCTTTACCGCGCAAACCCGTCTGAGCGGCCTTGATCTCCCGGACGGCAACTCCTACCGTAAAGGCGCAGCCGACGCGGTGCAGGCCTACATCAAGGAACATGGCGCCCCCATCCCCCCTGCCCTGCAGGGGCTGGTGGAGAGCGTTGCCCGCCAGGGCAGCACGCCCATCGTGGTCGCCGAGAACCAGAACATGCTCGGGGTGGTCGCCCTGTCGGATGTGCTCAAACCCGGCATCCGCGACCGGTTTGACCGCCTGCGGGCCATGGGGCTGCGGGTCATCATGGTGACCGGGGACAATCCGCTCACCGCCGCGGCCATCGCCGAACAGGCCGGGGTGGACGACTACATCGCGGAAGCCAGGCCGGAGGACAAACTTGAGTATATCCGCAAAGAACAGCGCGCCGGCAGACTGATCGCCATGATGGGCGACGGCACCAATGACGCCCCGGCCCTGGCCCAGGCGGACATCGGCATCGCCATGAACTCCGGCACCCAGGCGGCCAAGGAGGCGGGGAACATGGTCGATCTGGACAGCGATCCCACCAAACTCATCGAGGTCATCGAGATCGGCAAGCAGCTGCTCATGACCCGCGGGGCGCTGACGACTTTTTCCATCGCCAATGACGTGGCCAAGTACTTCGCCATCATTCCGGCCATGTTCATGCTGGCCATCCCGCAGCTCGCGGCCCTCAACATCATGGGCCTGGCCACGCCCGCCAGCGCCATCCTCTCGGCCCTGATTTTTAACGCGATCATCATTCCGCTGCTGATCCCCATCGCCATCAAAGGGGTCAAATACCGGCCCATGGGAGCGGACAGCATCCTGCGGCGCAATCTGCTAGTTTACGGGCTGGGCGGCCTGATCGCCCCTTTCGCCGGCATCAAGCTCATTGACCTGGCCCTGAGTCTGATCGGCTTTTTCTAGGAGGAAACATGAACAACGCAATTACAGAGGCTGGTTTGTTTTCCCAGATCGCGGCATCGGTGCGGATCGTGCTGGTCACCATGACCATCTGCTGCCTTCTCTACCCCCTGTTGATCCTGGGCGTCGGGCGGCTGGTGACGCCTCGCACGGCAGGCGGATCGCTGCTCCGTAATGACCAGGGCGAAATCATCGGCAGCGAGGCCCTGGCCCAGGGCTTCACCCGGCCCGAATACTTCTGGCCCCGGCCCTCGGCCGTGGACTATAATGCCTCGGCGGCCGGCGGCAGCAACCTGTCCCCGACGAGCCCCGCACTGCGGGCCAGGGCGGAGGAAATCCTGGCCCGCTCGGCAGCCGGCGGAAAACCGCTGCCGGCCGATCTGGTTACCGCCTCGGGCAGCGGCCTGGACCCGCATATTACCCTGCAGGCGGCCAGCTGCCAGGCCCAGCGGGTCGCGGCCGCCCGGGGGCTGGAGGTCGGCGCGGTGATGGAACTTCTCGCCAAACACGCGGTCCGTCCAGGCAGGGTGTTCACCCCTGAACCCCTGGTGAATGTTCTGCTGCTGAACCTGGATCTGGACAGGGTCAGGCCGCGGAGATGAATGATGATCGCGCTGACAGCTTCCTGCGCCTGATCCGCCGGGCGGCGCGGGGCAGGTTGAAAATCTACCTGGGCTACGCGGCAGGCGTGGGTAAGACCTACCAGATGCTCCTTGAGGCGCACCGGCTGAAGGAGGATGGCATCGACGTGGTGGTCGGGCTGGTGGAAACCCACGGCAGGGCGGAAACCGAGGCCTTGCTGGCAGGCCTGGAAGCAATTGCCCGCCGCACCATCACCTACCGCAATATCGAGATCCGGGAAATGGATCTCCAGGCGATCCTCGCCCGCCACCCGGCGGTGGTACTGGTGGATGAACTCGCCCATACCAACGTGCCGGGCAGCGGAAACGTCAAGCGCTATCAGGATGTGGATGAAATACTCGCGGCTGGTATCCATGTCATCTCCACCCTCAATATCCAGCATCTGGAAAGCCTGTATGAAACCATTGAACGCGCCACCGGCGTCAAGGTCCGGGAGCGTATCCCCGACCGGGTCGTGGCCCAGGCCGATCAGCTGGTCAACGTGGACATCACCTCCGAAGACCTGCGCAGCCGTTTACAGGAAGGGAAGATCTATACCAAAGAACGCATCGAGGCCGCCCTGGATCATTTTTTCAAGCCCTCGAACCTGGAGCAGCTGCGCGAACTGACCCTCCGGGAGCTGGCGGCGCAGATCGATTCCCGCCGGCGCGATCCCCAGGCGGAAGACCTCCCCTCCAGCCCTGATCAGGTCATGGTCTGTCTCAGTTCCCGGGGGCCGAACAGCGAAGCCCTGCTCCGCCATGCCTCCCGCCTGGCCGGCAGACTGAACCGCAACTGGTACGCCGTCTATGTGCAGACCTCCAGGGAACGCCCGGTGGTCATTGATGCGGCGACCCAGCGGGTGCTCTCCAACACCCTGACTCTCGCCCACCAGCTGGGTGCCACGGTTTTCACTTACAAGGGCGACGATATCGTCAAGACCATCCTGCAGTTTGCCAGGGAATACCGGGTCGGCCATATCGTCATCGGCACCCCGGGCAGGAAGATGCCTTTCTGGCGCCGGCTGAAGGGGGAAGTCAGCCTCGTGGAGCGGCTGATCACCGAGGGCCGGAATATCACCGTGGTGGTGGTCGATACCAAGGCGCTGCCGGACTTTGCCCCGCCTGCCGCGGAACCGTTGCCCCCGTCCGGGTCGCAATAGCACCATGCCGCGACCCGGTTGCCCCCCGACCTCCGCATGGGAATCCAGGAGCCAGGAGTGGGAATTCAAACCGGGGTCCTGAATCCTGCATGCTGAATTCTAAGGAATTTTTTCATGACATTGAAAAAGAAAATACTCATCGGCTATGGCGTCGCTTTCGCCCTCATGGGTCTGGTGGTGGCCTGGGCGGTCAGCAACCTCGTTTCCCTGGGCAGGGCCTCCGGGGCGATCCTGAGCGAGAACTACCGGAGCATCCTTGCCGCCGAGAACATGGTGGACGCCCTGGAACGCCAGGACAGCGGCATCCTGCTCCTCTTTCTGGGCGAGCGGGAGAAAGGGGCCAGCCAGTTCAGGGAAAACGAGGCCGTCTTTCTCGAGTGGCTGGCCCGGGCCAGGGACAACATCACCATTGCCGGCGAAGGGGAACGCATCCGCTCCATCGAGGATGATTACGCCACCTATCGGCGTCACTTTTCCGCCCTGACCGACCTGAGTGATCCTGCCAGGCCGGCCCTTGGCCCCTCTGCCTATCAGGAAACCGTCTATCCCCTTTTCGCCAGGGTGCGGGAGGCGTGCATCAGTCTGCGCCAGCTCAATGAGGATACCATGTACGCCGCAAGCCTCAAGGCGGGCACGGTCGCCAGCCGCGCCATCTGGTCCACGACCCTGGTGGCGGCTGCGGCATCGCTTGTCGCCCTGTTCTTCAGCCTGTTTCTGGCGGAGCGGATCGTCCGGCCGATCCGGCGTTTCATGGAGGCCTCCCGCCAAATATCCTCCGGCGACTATGCCGTCCAGGTGCCCGTGGAAACCGGCGACGAACTGGGCAGTCTGGCCGGCGAATTCAATCAGATGGCCACCCAGCTCGGCCGCTACCATGAGATGAACATCGAACAGATCATCGCGGAAAAGAACAAGGGCGAGGCGATTCTCGCCAGCATCGAGGACGCCCTGGTGGTTTTCGACACCAGACTGCGGGTGACCGGCATCAACCCCGCGGCCCGGCGGATGCTGGATCTGACGACACCGGACACATCCTCTCTGCAGTGCGCCGATATCATCCCGGATGCAACAGTCTGCGATCTGATCCGCAATACCGTGGAAAGCGGTATTCATCCCGCTCTTCCGGATGAGCAGCGGATCATCGTTTTCCCGGATGGCGAGCGGCGCCGTCACTATCTCTTTTCCGTCACGGCCATTCGCGGCAGGGACCGCAACCTCTCCGGCATCGTGCTCCTGCTCAGGGACGTCACCCGGCTGAAGGAGGTTGAGCAGCTCAAGAGTGAATTCATCATGGCCGCCTCCCATGAGCTGCGTACCCCGCTGACCAGTCTGGGCATGAGTGTTGACCTGCTGCTGGAGCACGCCGCCCCGGCTCTCCCGGAAAAGGATCGGGAACTCTTGCAGGCGGCCCACGAAGAGGTGCACCGGATGAAGGCCCTGGTCAGCGATCTGCTGGATCTGTCCAGGATCGAGGCGGGCCGCATTGAAATGGAATTTGCGGAACTCGAGGTGCCGGCCCTGTTTGACCATGTGCAGAAAATTTTCAAGAGTCAGGCGGACATGAAGGGGGTGGCGCTCACTGCCGAAACCGCCGGCGACCTGCCAAAGGTGCGGGCCGACGCCAACAAGATCACCTGGGTGCTGACCAACCTGATTTCCAATGCGCTCCGTTATGTGAACAGGGATGGCCATATCAAACTGCTGGCCCACCGGATCGGCCCGCTGGTTCATCTGTCCGTGGGTGACGATGGGCCGGGAATTCCCCTGGCCTATCAAGCCAGGATCTTCCAGAAATTCGTGCAGGTAAAAGGCCGGGAGGCTGACGGCACGGGCCTGGGGCTGGCCATCTGCAAGGAAATCGTGCGGGCGCATGGCGGCTCGATCTGGGTGGAATCCTCCCCTGGCCTGGGCAGCACCTTTACCTTCACCCTGCCGGCAGGCAATCAATAGGAGACCATATGGAGAAAAAACCGATCCTGATCGTGGACGATGAAAAAAACATCCGTCTGACCATGAGCCAATCACTGGAATCTTTGGAAATTCCGGTGCAGACAGCGGCAAATGGCGAGGAGGCCCTGCGGAAAATGCGCGCGGAACCGTTCGGGCTGGTCTTTCTGGATCTGAAGATGCCGGGACTCGACGGCATGGAGGTGCTGCGCCGGATCAAGGACAATTGGCCGGGAATGCGGGTGATTATCATCACGGCCCATGGAACCGTCGAGTCCGCGGTGGAGGCCATGAAGCTCGGCGCGGTTGACTTTATCCAGAAGCCCTTCAGCCCCGGTGAAATCCGGGAACTGGCGTCCCTGGTGCTGGCGCGGGAGACACTGGCTGCGGAGAACTCGGCCGATTATCGCTCATTGATCGAGCTGACCAAGCGTTACATCTCGGACCGTAGTTTCGCCGCGGCCCGGGAAACAGCCCAAAAGGCCATTGCCGCCGATCCGGCCCAGCCGGAGGCCTATAACCTTTTCGGAGCGCTGCTGGAGATCAAGGGTGACAGATTGGAGGCCCAGAAGTTCTATCGCGCGGCGTGGGACATCGATCCCACCTTCAAATCGGCCCGGGCAAACCTGGAACGGACCACATCCTGGGACAAGATCGGCAAGATCGATCTTGGTCCGGATAGAAAGGATGCCGGAACGAAGAGCAAGAACGGGGCGAGGGACCAAGATGAAAAATAACCGCCACCTGCATTACCGGGTTGGATGCCTTCACTCCCTTGCCCTTTCTCAGCCATTCCTGATCACCATGAGACGGATCTCGCTCATATCCTCCATGGCGTAGCGGATTCCCTCCCGGCCCAGCCCGCTGTCCTTCACCCCGCCATAGGGCATCTGGTCCGCCCGCCAGGACGGGATGTCGCCGATGATGACCCCGCCCACCTCAAGCTCGTTCCAGGCCTGATGCGCCTTGTACAGGTCGCGGGTGAAGATGCCGGCCTGCAGGCCGAAACGGCTGCCGTTCACCTCGGCCAGCGCCGCGGCAAAGGAGGCAAAGGATGACAGCACGGCCACCGGCCCGAAGGCCTCCAGCCGGCAGATCTTCTCCTTTTTGGGCACCTGTTCCAGCAGCGTGGCGGTAAGGAACGCCCCCTGCCGCCTGCCGCCGCAAAGAAGTTTGGCCCCGGCGGTGAGCGCTTCGGCAATCCACTGCTCCAGCCGCATGGCCTCCTTTTCACTGATCAGGGGGCCGATAAAGGTCTCTTCATCGCCGGGGTCCCCCATTTTCAGCTTCTCAGCAGCCGCGACCAACCGCTCTTTAAAGGTATCATAAATCCGCTCATGGACCATGATCCGCTGCACGCCGATGCAGCTCTGGCCGGACTGATAAAAGGCGCCGATGATAATCCTGGCCACCGCCTCGTCGAGATCGGCATCCTCATCCACTATGCAGGCCGCATTGCCGCCGAGTTCCAGCACCACCTTTTTCCTGCCCGCCATTTTCTTGAGCTGCCAGCCCACCTCGGGCGAGCCGGTGAAACTGAGCAGCTTCAACCGCTCATCCTCGGTGAACAGCCGGGCCCCCTCGCGGCGGCAGGGCAGGATGGAAAAGGCGCCGGCCGGCAGGTCGGTTTCCGCAAGCGTCTCGCCGATGATCAAAGCGCCGATGGGCGTGAGACTGGCCGGTTTCAGCACAAAGGGGCAGCCCGCGGCAATGGCCGGGGCAACCTTGTGGGCGGCGAGATTAAGCGGAAAATTAAAGGGGGTGATAAAGGAACAGGCCCCCACCGGCACCCGTTTGCTGACCGAGATATAGCCTGCGGTGCGCGGACTGCGGTCCAGCGGCATGAATTCGCCGCCGAAACGCACCGCCTCTTCCGCGGCAATCTTGAAGGTTTCGATGAGCCGGGCCACCTCGCCCCGGCTGTCCCTGATGGGTTTGCCCGCCTCAATGCACAGGGCCCTGGCCAGCTCTTCGGCCCGGACGCTGAAACGGTCCACGCAGTGCTGCAGGATCTGCTGGCGCCGGTAGGACGCCATGGTCCGCATGGGTTTTTCGGCGGCAACCGCCAGGCCAATGGCCTGATCGATCACCTGTTCCTCGGCCAGGGCCACCCTGGCGGCAACCTTGCCGGTGAACTTGTCGGTCACCGCCAGATCCGTGTTGGCAAAAACCGCCCGGTTGGCCAGATAATAGGGGTATGTCTCTTTAAGCATGATCACTCCATTTGGGAATGCGGAATGCGGATTGCGGATTGCGGAATGAAACAGCAAAGGTACATATCAGGTTTTCAAAATCCCCAATCCGCAATCCGCATTCCGCAATCAGATCAGATGGTACAGGCCACCTTGCCCAGCCGCTCTGAAAGCAGCCGGTTTTCCCGGTAATCAATGGGCACCGAGATCAACACCGGCACCTCGAAATGAAAGGCCTGCTCCAGCACCTCCTTGAACTCCCGGGAGTTCTCCACCCGGAAACCCTTGCAACCGAAGGCCTCGGCCAGCTTGATAAAATCAGGGTTATTGAAATGGAGGTCGGAGTGGCTGCCGAACTGGTTTTCCTGCTTCCAGCGGATCAGGCCGTATTCCTGGTCATCCCAGATCAGCACCACGATATTTGCGCCGATGCGCCGGGCGGTCTCCAGTTCCTGGACATTCATCAGAAAGCCGCCGTCGCCGCAGATGGCCAGCACCCGCCGCTCCGGATAAACGAGCTTGGCGCCGATGGCGCCGGGCAGGGCAAAGCCCATGGAGCAGAAACCGTTGGAGATCAGACAGGTGTTGGGTTCATCGCACTGGTAATAGCGGGCAATCCACATTTTGTGCGCCCCCACGTCGCTCAGCAGGATATCCTGGGGCCCGAGCACCTCCCGCACATCCCAGATGATCTTCTGGGGCCGGATCAGGCCGCGGGTGTCATCATCTCTGTATTCGGCAAAGTCATCCAGCATAATCCGGCGCAAGGCTATCTTGCAGCGGCTGTCATAATCCGCCTGAAAATCCTTGACCCGCTCATTCAGCATCCACAGGGTATGGGCCAGGTCGCCGACGATCTCCACATCAACGTCGTAATACTCATCCACCTCGGCCGGAATAAAATCAATGTGGATGATCTTCTGCGTCCTGGCGCCCTTGCTGGAACTCTGGCCCCAGAGCCGCGGTTCGTATTCGACCAGGTCATAGCCCAGGCTGATGACCAGATCCGCCTCCTGAATCGCCACCCTGGTGTAATCATGGGCCTGCAGGCCGATGGTGAACAGGCAGTTGGGCGACGATCTGGGGATGGAGCCCTTGCCCATGAAGGTGTTGATCACGCCGATGCCGGTTTTTTCGACAAAGAGCCTGAGCTGCTTGGCCGCCCTGCGCCGGATGGCGCCGTTGCCGGCCAGGATGATGGGCTTTCTGGCGGCACGGATGAGCTCCATGGCGCGATCGACGATCTTGTCGTCCGGCACCGGCCGGCGGGGATTCTGCACCGGCAGGGGGTTGCCGGTGGCCGCAGAGGCGGCGATGTCGTCGGCCAGTTCGATATGGCAGGCCCCTGGTTTTTCCATCACCGCAAGTTTAAAGGCCTTGCGCACCACCTCGGGGATATTCTTGCTGTGGATGATGGGCTGGGCCCATTTGGTGATGGGCCGGAACATCCTGACCACGTCCATGTTCTGGTGGCTTTCCTTGTGCTGCCTGCGGCTGTCCGCCTGGCCGGTGATGGCCACCAGGGGCGAGCGGTCCATATTGGCGTCGGCCACGCCGGTCACCAGATTGGTGGCGCCTGGTCCCAGGGTGCCCATACAGACCCCGGGTTTGCCGGTGAGCCTGCCGTAAACATCGGCGATAAAGGCCGCGCCCTGTTCCTGCCGGCAGAGAATAAAACGGATGGTGGAGTTCTGCAGGGCCATCATGAAGTGGGCATTCTCCTCGCCGGGCACGCCGAAGATATATTCCACTCCTTCATTTTCCAGACATTTGACAAAAAGTTCAGCTGCGTTCATGGGCATAGATTTCAGGTTTTATATTCAAAGTTTGGGTCTGATTGTATTGTAAAAACTGAAAATTTACCACAGAAAGGCCAGAGCCCACAGAGCTAACTGACTCTATTAAAAAATATTTTTCTGTGATCTCCGGGTGCTCTGTGGTGGGGAGAAAACTTTTTGCCATCAAGGGGCAGAATTCATCAAGCTTAGGGTGATGGAAATTACAAATTTACCGTTTATCGTTATCGTCATGCTCGAATGGTTTTATCGGGCATCCAGCAAAAATCCTGGATTCCCGCTCAACAGCATTGCGGGAATGACGGCGCGTTGAGACTCGATAAGCGGTATATTTAGAATTGCCGAGTCCCTTAGAGCTGGCAGCCGGAGGGTTTTACTGCCGGCGGATCACCTCCCGGCCGATGGCGGCAAGCGGCAGAACCAGATCCACCCCGCCCCGCTTGATGGCCTCATTGGGCATGCCGAAAACCACACAGCTGGCCTCGTCCTGGGCAATGGTGAAGGCCCCGGCCTGCTTCATCTCCAGCATGCCCTGGGCCCCGTCATCACCCATGCCGGTCATGATGACTCCCACCACATTTTTGCCGCCGTAGCGGGCCGCGGAACGAAACAGCACATCCACGGAAGGCCGGTGCCTGCAGACCAGCGGGCCGTCCTTCACCTCCAGGAAATAGCGGGCCCCGCTTCGTTTCAGCAGGGTATGGTGATTGCCCGGCGCGATCAGGGCGCGGCCACGCACCACGGTATCGTTGTCGGCGGCCTCCTTCACCGAGATCCGGCACAGTCCGTCCAGGCGCTGGGCAAAGGCGCGCGTGAACCCCTCCGGCATATGCTGGACAATGACGATGCCGGGGCAGTCGGCAGGCAAGGACTCAAGGAATATCCGCAGGGCCTCGGTGCCGCCGGTGGACGCCCCCACCACGATCACCTTTTCGGTGGTCTGGATCATGGCACTGGAGGCCGGTTTATCCATCATGACATCCGCGCTCAATTTGGGGGCTACCAGGCTCCGCGTGGAAATCTTACCCAATTTCGCCTGGCTGGCTGCCTTCACCGCATCACAGATGCGCACCCTGGACTCCTCCAGAAAGAGCTTGGTGCCGATCCGCGGTTTCTGAATAATCTCCACCGCCCCGTACTCCAGGGCTTTCATGGCGGTTTCCGAACCCTTTTCCGTAAGGCTTGAGCACATCACCACCGGAATGGGGTGCTGCCGCATGATTTTCTGCAGAAAGGAGATCCCGTCCATGCGCGGCATCTCCACATCCAGGGTGATGACATCCGGGATCTCTTCCCGCATGCGGTCCGCGGCGATATAAGGATCACCCGCGGTGGACATCACCTCAATGGCCGGATCCGAAGACAGGATTTCACTCATGGTCTGGCGGACCACGGCGGAATCATCGACAATGAGGACGCGAATCTTCTTAGTTTTCATTATTTAAGCTCCGAACGATTCAAGCGTTGCAAAAGCACCTCTCCGCTATAGCTTTTAAAAATAATCTTACGCCCCCGCTGGCCGCCCACGTCAGATACCGCCAGCCGGAGTCCCTCTTTCTCTATAATCGTCAAAGCCATGTCGACATTCTGTCTTCCTATCCCTTTGTATTCATGGTCCTGGGGGCCGGAAAACATGTCAGAGCCGCCAAAGACCTTCACCACGATTTCATCGCGCCCAATCCCCCGTTTTCCGAACCACTCCAGCATCCGCTGAATGGCGCAATCCACATAGCGCGGTCCATCCTGGCAGCCGCCGGCGCAGGAATTTTCATTGCGGCAGGTGGGCAGCATGCTGTGGCAGAGCGAGCCGACCCGGCAACGGGGCGAGAACATGGTCACCGCCACGCAGGAACCAAGCACTGTTTTCACCCGGGCGGCCTCCTCCCCGGCAAATAATTCCCCGGGCTTGAGATAATACCTGGCCGGTTCGGATGGAACGGGTATTGCCGTTTCCAGGCAGACCGTTGCGGTTCCGTACCGTTTTGCCGCCGGCCGGTTCATTGTATTTTCCGGTACACGGTGGAGGCGACACTGACCAGCGGCACATCAAGGCCGCTCAAGGTCTCGGAGTGCCCCATGAAAATGTGCGCCCCTGGCCGCATGTGTCCATAAAAACGCTGCAGCAGCCTGACCTGGGTCGGCCGGTCAAAATAGATGATCACATTGCGGCAGAAAATGATGTCCAGGGGTTCCCGCAGACCGAAATCTTCATCGAGAAAATTCAGCCGCCGGAATCTTACCTTGGCCCGCAGTTGCGGCCCGATACGCACCAGACCGCTCTGCCGGTCTTTGCTGCGCAGCAGGTATTTCGTCTTGAGCACCGAAGGCACCGGTTCCAGCAGGTCTTCATGATAAACGGCCTTTCTGGCCTGCTCCAGCACCCTGGTCGAGATGTCCGTGGCCAGAATCTGAAAATCAAAACCGGGCCGGCTGGCGGCAAACTCATTCAAGACCATGGCCAGGGTGTATGGTTCCTGGCCGGTGGAGCAGCCGGCGCTCCACACCATGAGCCGTCTCGTCCCGCATTTCTCGCACCAGGGGGGCAGCACCTTCTCCCGCAGATAGTCAAAATGATCCGGCTCGCGGAAAAAATCCGTCTTGTTGGTGGTGACCAGATCAATCATCTGCACCAGTTCCTGATTATTTTCAGCCGGATTAAACAGATACTCGATATAATCGGCAAAGCTCCTCAGGCCCAGCATCCGCAGCCGCTTCTGCAGACGGCCCTCAAGCATTGTTTTCTTGACCTCCGGCATCCTGATGCCGCATTGCTCATAAATAAAACGGCTCAAGCTGGTAAATTCCCTGCTCGACATGCGCACCAGGGAATGCTCAAAGCCGTGGCTTTTTTCTCTGCTCATCAACATTGTTTCACACTGGTAAAGGTTGCAAAAAACCTAACTGACCAAATACCTTAATACTTCTCAAAGGCGTTATCCAGCTCATCTGTTTTCCCATCATCCATCTGCAGGTTCATCCCCCTGGCCGCGGCCCCGCCGCCGAGGGACGGCGCCCGCCGCCCGTGACTCGCTGTCTTGACATGGGCGATCTGCGGATAGCCGTGAACCTTCCTGCCCGCCCCGGCCCTGGCGCCCTGGGCAATCCCCCTGGCGCCCTGGCTGTCGATCTTGAAGAAGGCGATGGTGCCCTGCAGCTGCTCGGCCTGGGCGGACAGCTCCTCGGCGGTGGAGGACATCTCCTCCGAGGCCCCGGCGTTCTGCTGGATCACCTGATCCAGCTGCTGGATGGCCTTGTTGATCTGCTCGGCACCGCTATCCTGCTCCCGGCTGGCGGCGCTGATCTCCTGCACCAGCTCGGCCGTCTTCTGGATATCGGGCAGCATCCTGGCCAGCTTGTCCCCGGCCTTCTCCGCCACTTCCACGCTGGCTGAAGAGAGCTCGGAGATCTCGGCTGCCGCCTTCTGGCTCCGTTCCGCTAGTTTCCGCACCTCCGAGGCCACCACCGCAAAACCCTTGCCGTGCTCCCCGGCCCGGGCCGCCTCGATGGCCGCGTTCAAGGCCAGCAGATTGGTCTGCCGGGCAATCTCTTCAATGATCGAGATCTTGCCGGCGATCTCCTTCATGGCGCCCACCGTCTGATTCACCGCCTTGCCGCCCTCCTGAGCGTCGCTGGCCGACTTGATGGCGATCTTTTCGGTCTGCAGGGCGTTGTCGGCGCTCTGTCTGATGTTCGACGACATCTGCTCCATGGAGGAAGAGGCCTCCTCGGCCGCGGCCGCCTGTTCCGTGGCGCCCTGGGACATCTCCTGGGCGCTGGAGGAAAGTTCCTGGCTGCCGGCCGCCACGTTGTCGGCGGCGGCCTGGACTTCCTGAACCACCTCTTTGAGTTTCTCCACCATGGCCTGCAAGGATTCCATCAGTTCATCTTCATTACTGCGTTTTTTGAGTTCCACCATCAGGTTGCCCTGGGCCACCTGCTTGGCGGCGCCGGTAATCCCCTTGAGCGCCTCGATATTCTGCCGCAGGGAGCCATTGATCTTGTCAAAATTCTGGGCAATCGCCGTGGTATCCTCGTCACTGGCGGCCACGGCCGTATCCACGGCCAGATCGCCAATGGACAGTTTCGCCAGATTATCAAGCAGTTTACTCACCTCTGCGGTCTGGAACCGGGCCTGTTTGTCCGCCACCCTGGCCGCCTTCTTCACCGCGGTCTGATCGCTGACCACTTCAAAGGCGCCGATGATATTGCCCTGCCTGTCCTTGATCGGCACCCCGGAATAGCTGATGTCCAGATCCAGGCCAGGCAGCGGATGGGCATCGGTCTCACTGGTGGCAACCTGCCCGTTGAGAATGGCCCGACCGCAGGCGCAGCGCTCGCTGCGGCAGTCCGCGGTTTTGAAGTGGTCGTAACACTTGGCGCCAAGGGTCTGCTGCGGCGTCTTGCCGGCAACCTTTGCCCCCAGCTCATTCATGTAAAGAATGGTGAAATCCTTATCAATGATCATGGCCGGCGCCGGCATGGAATCCAGGAAACCCACCAGCCGGTTGATGATGTCATTCATCCCTTCCACAATCCTGCGGAAATCGCCCTGGTGCCGCGCCGCATCGGCCCGAATGTTGAGCTTGCCGGCTATGGCGGCATCGGCAAGCGCGCCCGCGTCGGCGGCCAGCGCCTTAATGGCAGCCACCATCTCCCGCATGGAACCGTTGATCTTGTCAAAATTCTGGGCAATCGCTACGGTATCCTCATCACTGGCGGATACGGCCGTATCCACCGCCAGATCGCCAATGGACAATTTCGCCAGATTATCAAGCAGTTTACCCACCTCTTCGGCCTGGAACCGGGCCTGTTTGTCCGCCACCCTGGCCGCCTTCTTCACCGCGGTCTGATCGCTGACCACTTCAAAAGCGCCGATGATGTTGCCCTGCCGGTCCTTGATCGGCACCCCGGAATAGCTGATGTCCAGATCCAGGCCGGGAAGCGGATGGGCATCGGTTTCACAGGTGGCAACCTGCCCGTTGATAATGGCCCGGTTGCAGGCGCAGCGCTCGCTGCGGCAATCCGAGGTCTTGAAGTGGTCGTAACACTTGGCGCCAAGGGTCTGCTGCGGCGTCTTGCCGGCAACCTTTGCCCCCAGATCGTTCATGTAGAGTATGGTGAAATCCTTATCAATGATCATGGCCGGCGCCGGCATGGAATCCAGCAGACCCACCAGCCGGTTGATGACGTCATTCATCCCCTCCACGATGGTGCGGAAATCACCCTGGTGCCGGGCCGCATCAGCCCGGATATTGAGCCTGCCGGCAACGGCGGCATCGGCAAGCGCGCCCGCGTCCGAGGCCAGCGCCTTCATGGCAGCCGCCATGGTGGTCATGGCCCGCTGCAGCTGGCCGGTCTCGTCCCGGGCCGGGTCATCGAACTCGACATTCATATCCCCGCCGGCCAACTTGCCGGCCGCGGTTATGCATGCGCCCAGCGGCCTGGTAATCGACCTGGTGATGGTAAACGCGAATCCGAGACCAAGAAGAAAGGCCCCTGCCGCCAAGGCGACAACAAGCTTGACGGCTGTACTGGTCATGGCGTCAGCCTCTTTGCCCGCCGCATGGACCTGTTCGGTCTGGAACCGGACAAGCGCCTTAATACCATCCATATACTGGGTCTGGGCCTTGCTCAATTTCCCCAGGAGTAACTGCAAGGCCTGGTCACGATTCCCGGCTTTAACCAGGCCAAGATACTCCTGCTCCAGTTCCCGGTAGGAACCGGCAGCTTCATCAAGGACGGCCAGCTGCCTTTTCCCCTCCTCACTGCGGAGCGTATCCTGCAACGTTCTCATGGTATAATCGATCTGCTTCCTGGCCTGGGCAAGATGTTCATGCTGCTGTTCAATATGCTCGGCATCCGAGCTCAACCCAATATTACCAATGGCCCGGGCGGTGAGATTCACCGCATCGCTCATCTCCATGGCATGCACCGTATTGGGGAACCGGTCATTAACCACCTTATGCACCATATGGTCCAAACCCTGCAGTTTCTGATAGGAAACCCCGGCCATGATCCCCAGCAGCATAAGGAGTATGCCAAAACCCAAGCCCAACCGTAAACCGATTCTCATGTTTTTAAACATCCCTCTCCTCCTTGAAAAAATTGAGCGGCAAATAAGTCAAAGCGAGCAACTCATTTGCTTCGCGTTCGGCAAAGTCCAGCCCGCGACAGAGGCGGTGGGCTCCTCCACCGCCTCCTGCGCCGTGGCCACCCCACTCCATCATCATCTCCAAGCCTCGAAATGTCTACCGGAATCCAGATCCTCCGCTGGATGCCGGCAAGAACCCTGCTGGCCTGCCGGCACAGATACGTGGTGAAAACAGACTTTTTTACGAGTTCGTCAAAGCTGCGTTAAGTAAATATCAGGTTGCCGGGGCTGCAGGTTGCTCCGTCCCGCAGCCCCGGCCGCACGCCTCAGCCCTTTCCCGCACGCTTAATATTTCTCAAAGGACTTATCCAGTTCATCTCCCTGCCCATCATCCATCTGCAGGTTCATCCCCTTGGCCGCTGCCCTCCCGCCGGGGGACGGCGCCCGCCGCCCGTGGCCCGCAGTCTTGACATGGGCGATCTGCGGATGGCCATGGACCTTCCTGCCCGACCCGGCCCTGGCGCCCTGGGCAATCCCCCTGGCGCCGTGGCTGTCGATCTTGAAAAAGGCGATGACGCTCTGCAGTTGCTCGGCCTGGGAAGACAGCTCCTCGGCGGTGGAGGACATCTCCTCCGTGGCCCCGGCGTTCTGCTGGATCACCTGATCCAGCTGCTGGATGGCCTTGTTGATCTGCTCGGCCCCGGTGTCCTGCTCCCGGCTGGCGGCGCTGATCTCCTGCACCAGCTCCGCCGTCTTCTGGATATCGGGCAGCATCTTGGTCAGCATATCCCCGGCCTTCTCCGCCACCTCCACGCTGGCTGAAGAGAGCTCGGAGATCTCGGCCGCCGCCTTCTGGCTCCGTTCCGCCAGTTTGCGCACCTCGGACGCCACCACCGCAAAGCCCTTGCCGTGCTCC